>NZ_CP097562.1:300000-552500 GCF_000487995.2 Mucispirillum schaedleri ASF457 | reverse complement strand
GGCTAGGGGGCATACCGCTTACCGAACCCATACAAACTCCGAATACGGAAGAGAATATATCAGCAGTGAGACTACGGGTGAGAAGATCCGTGGTCGAGAGGGTAAGAGCCCGGACCGTCAGCTAAGGTCCCTAAATATACACTAAGTGGTAAAGGATGTGGAAATGGAGAAACAGCCAGGAGGTTGGCTTAGAAGCAGCCATCCTTTAAAGAAAGCGTAACAGCTCACTGGTCTAGCGTTTCTGCGCCGAAGATATAACGGGGCTAAGTGTATTACCGAAGCTACGGACTGTGTAAGATTATTATACAGTGGTAGGGGAGCATTCTGTTCAGCGGAGAAGCCGAACCGTAAGGTTTAGTGGAGCGTACAGAAGAGAGAATGTAGGCATGAGTAGCGATAAAACGGGTGAGAAACCCGTTCGCCGTAAACCTAAGGTTTCCACCGGCAGGGTAATCCGCGGTGGGTTAGTCGGTCCCTAAGACGAGTCCGAAAGGGGTAGTTGATGGGAAACAGGTCAATATTCCTGTACCGGCATAAATCGTTTAACGATGGGGTGACGGAGAAGGTTAGGTGAGCAGATTTATGGATTAGTCTGTTTAAGTATGTAGGCAGACTGTGCAGGCAAATCCGCACAGTTAATGACCCGAGATACGAGCACGAGCTGGTTAACCCCAGCGAAGTCATTGATACCACGCTTCCGAGAAAAACCTCTAAGTAGATATTATGTTGACCGTACCGCAAACCGACACAGGTAGGTGAGGAGAGAATCCTAAGGCGTATGAGATAAGTTCACTTAAGGAACTCGGCAAATTACTACCGTAACTTCGGGATAAGGTAGGCTCTGAGTATGTGAATCTATTTACTAGAGGAGCAGAAAAGAGTTGCAGATGAGAGGCCCAGGCGACTGTTTAACAAAAACATAGCACTCTGCAAATTCGTAAGAAGAAGTATAGGGTGTGACGCCTGCCCGGTGCTGGAAGGTTAATAGGATGGGTGCGAGCTCAGAATTGAAGCCCCAGTAAACGGCGGCCGTAACTATAACGGTCCTAAGGTAGCGAAATTCCTTGTCAGGTAAGTTCTGACCTGCACGAATGGCGTAACGATCTGGGCGCTGTCTCAAGTGAATACTCAGCGAAATTGCAGCAGCGGTGAAAATGCCGCTTAACCGCAGCGGGACGGAAAGACCCCGTGAACCTTTACTATAACTTGGCAGTGATATTTGGTACATAATGTGTAGGATAGGTGGGAAACATAGAAGCGTGTGCGCCAGCATGTGTGGAGTTGCCCTTGAAATACCACCCTTTGTGTGCTGACTATCTAACCTGGCCGCTTTGTAAGCGGAGGGACATTGCCAGGCGGGTAGTTTGACTGGGGCGGTCGCCTCCTAAAGAGTAACGGAGGCGCGCGAAGGTGCCCTCAGGTTGGTTGGACACCAACTGTCGAGTGCAAAAGCATAAGGGCGCTTAACTGTGAGACTGACGGGTCGAGCAGGTTGGAAACAAGGCTTTAGTGATCCGGTGATTCCAAGTGGAAGGGTCATCGCTCAACGGATAAAAGGTACTCCGGGGATAACAGGCTGATCTCCTCCAAGAGTTCACATCGACGAGGAGGTTTGGCACCTCGATGTCGGCTCATCACATCCTGGGGCTGTAGCAGGTCCCAAGGGTTCGGCTGTTCGCCGATTAAAGTGGTACGCGAGCTGGGTTCAGAACGTCGTGAGACAGTTCGGTCCTTATCCGCTGTGGTCGTAAGAAATTTGAGAAGGTTTGCCCCTAGTACGAGAGGACCGGGGTGAACGGACCTCTGGTGTGTGGATTGTTCCCCAAGAGCATAGTCCAGTAGCCACGTTCGGAACGGATAACCGCTGAAAGCATCTAAGCGGGAAGCCGGCTTCAAGATAAGATTTCTCAGAACATAAGTTCGTAAGACTCCATGTAGACTACATGGTTGATAGGTTGGAGGTGTAAGTGTCGTGAGGCATTGAGCTGACCAATACTAATAAGTCGAGGGCTTGACTTTTATACCTATAAAGTGGTTGTTACTCTATACTCCTTTTACTTAATTCTTATTTAAATGAATATTGGTTGGAATAATAAATTAAATCTGCTTTGGTGGTCATAGAGGGAAAGTAACACCTGTTCCCATACCGAACACAGCAGTGAAGGGTCCCATCGCCAAATGTACTTAGTGAAGATAACACTTGGGAGAATAGGTCGCCGCCAAAGCTTAAAGATATAAGAGCTGTCTATATTGTAATAGACAGCTCTTTTTTTATGCTTTAAAGGCGGCCTGAAAATGCACAGGAAGTGCATTCTTTAGTGACTGCGGGAGAATTTATTTCGACCAAAGGATAAATAAAAAATCTAGGATTGATTTTTTATTATTGATTAACAAATTGCCGCCAAAGCTTAAAGATATAAGAGCTGTCTATATTACAATAGACAGCTCTTTTTTTATGCTTTAAAGGCGGCCTAAAAATGCACAGGAAGTGCATTCTTTAGTGACTGCGGGAGAATTCATTTCGACCAAAGGATAAATAAAAAATCTAGGATTGATTTTTTATTATTGATTAACAAATTGCCGCCAAAGCTTAAAGATATAAGAGCTGTCTATATTATAATAGACAGCTCTTTTTTTATAATTTATATTTATCTTTTTAGTTTATACATCATTGTTTGAAAAATTTATTCAAGTATATACTATAAAGAAGTGCATCATTAAATTTAATCAGTCTAACAGTATCAGATATTATTAATACACAGCATTTGTCATTATGAGCGGAGCGAATAATCTATTAAAACTTTTATCTTTTAATATTGATTAAAACTGTATTATTTATATTTTCTTAAATTATATAACAGGTAGATACTTATTGCAGTTCGCAAGGTCTAGATACTTCGCCTTTGGCCAGTAAGACTTGGTTTGCCAATTATTATTTATGACTACTAAATTTGCATAAAAAGGCAGTGCATTCAGTTAAACAGTATTATATATTATTACTACACAGCATTAATATGCAGCATTTGTCATTATGAGCGGAGCAAATAATCTATTAAAACTTTTATATTTCAATATTGATTAAACCTGCATTATTTATATTTTCTTAAATTATATAACAGGTAGATAATTATTGCAGTTCATAATGTCTGAATACTTCGCCTTTGGCTCAGTAAGACTTGGTTTGTCAAATATTATTTATAGCTGCTGAACTTGTATAAAAAGGCAGTGTATTCATTTCAGCAGTATAATATATCATCAATACACAGCATTTGTTATTATGAGCGGAGCGAATAATCTATTAAAACTTTTATCTTTTAATATTGATTAAATCTGAATTATTTATATTTTCTTAAATTATAATACAGGTAGATACTTATTGCAGTTTAATCATTTCAGCTATCAAAAAACAGATAATTAAATATATTATATACTATTGCAATATAGGTTTCAGATTTTTCGCCTTTAAAATCAGGCTCAAAATGACTTATGGTGTGCAAACTGTATGGACTTACATTGTTACAGGAAAAAGAAAATTATTTAGTGGCTTAGTACAAAATTTTTGGGTAAGTTCATTCAGATTTTTTGGTAAGTTTAGTAATAAAATAATCTATATCATTAATCATTAAGTAGCTTTTTATTATTTTTTATCATTGGTAGTGAATATTATTATATCTAATAAAAAAACAGCCTTAAATCTTTTACAGATATAAGGCTGTATATGAATTATATTTCTATAATTTAAGCTGTTTATGATTATTTAATAATTAATATAAGGTATATCATCAAGTTTTTTTACTGGTATTCCACCTGCCATACCTTGTTTTATAATTTTTAATCTCATTGACACTTCATTATTATTATTATTACCAAATTTCATATCAGTAAAATTAGGATTTTTTGGTTTAAAATCAATTTCCGTTGTTCTTACATTTTTATTTGATTCAGAAGCTAATCCTAACAGACCTACTTGTTGAAAAATATTTTCTAATTTAAAATCATTATCAAGTTTAAGCTCATATTCTATATTTTTTAAATAAATATTTTTTGACTGCTCTTCTGTTTTTAAAAAGCATTGTTTAAGAGTCTCAGTTTTTATTTGCACTTTTATTTCAAGCGGTAAATCAACATAGTTTGGTAATCTATTTAAAGATGGAGTTGCAACCATTTCACCTGCAAAATCTTGACCACCAATATATTCATTACTATTACATGTCAGTTTCTCTATTCTATAATAACCAACATATTTTAATGCACCATTTACACTGGCACAACTTTCATCACCATTTTCAATAGTTGGGTCACATAACTCTGGTGTTTTATAAAACACATTGTTTACATTTGTCATATTGTCAAAGGATAATATATCATTATCATATTTTTGCAGAGAATTAATAGTATATGTATATTTATTATCTTTAAATACAATAGGAGTGTTTAGAGTAATAGTTCTATTATCTTTTATTTGATATTGCTCTAATTTAGTATAATCTTTTTCACTTGTTTTATACCCTGAATCATTATTATACCCATTGTATAATAGGTCATAATTATATTCTAAACTACCATTTGGACTGAGTTTAAGCTGTATATACCCATCCATATATGATGTATACATACTGTTTGTATTAGCAATTTTTAATGCATTAACCATATATTTACCAATAAAAGTATGTGAATTGTTTTCATCAATAGGTGTATAATTAAGTTTTTGTGCAGGTTTTGGGTCTGGAACATATTGTTCTTCAAATGCACATCCATATATAAATGAAACTGCTATCTGTAAAGCTAATATTAATAATATATTTTTTTTCATAGTATTCCCCTGTATTTAGAAATTGGCTTGCAATGCAACCATTGCTGTAAATCGTGTTAAAAATCCAAACTCTGTAACTATATCAAAATATCTAATTGGTGAAAATATTATCCCCGCATTAACTGTCCAAGGAGAAGCATATTGTGCATTAGCTCTATATTTTGATGTTATTGTAACTGGTGTTGTTGTGCCATCTATTGTCCCTGCAGGTAATGTTACAGTGTATTGTCCTTGAACTTCATTACCCATAGGCATATACATATACTGAGCACCAAAAGAAAAACCTACTTTCATATCTTTTGGCAGTGGAACACTGAGCCCTAATCTTGCACCTACTATTAGAGATTCTATTGATTTCGTTGTCATATTTGAAAAAGACCATGCATAATTTGCATTTATAACAGCAAAAGGAACAACCTGACCTAATCTTAAACCATAACTTGCAGCAACACCAATAGCACCAGTATCTGCTTTAACTTTTAAAGCCTGATCTAATTTGTAACCATTTGACATTACACCGGGAATACCATCTACAACAGCAGTAAATTTACTTGTAACATCTGTATGGATATACACACCAAATACAGATAAAAATGGAAGTATATTTACACCAGCTCTTAAACCATAAGAGTTTGTTTCAACTTTTGCATTATACATTCCTACTGGTTGAGCATTATTTTCTGTTACACCATAGAAACCCCACCCTACAGCATTTGTAATATCCTGCGGTATTTCCATGTGATAATAAATTGCTGAGACAAAAAAAGGCTTTGGTGGTCTTATACCATTAGCTCTTGCCTGCTTTCCTAATATTGGAAGATAATCTTCTACAATATGTGCTCTATCAATTGGAGCAGGGCGTTTTTTTGCAGTAACAGCAGTATCTGATGTGTTCTGCTGCTCTTGAGCAAAAGATACATTAGTAAATGAAAAAGCAAATGCTAATGTGATAAGTAAAACTGTGATTTTTTTCATACTATAAAAACCTCATAAAAATATTTTTTTACAATAAAAAACATTAAAATGGTAGCTTATTTTATGTGTTATGTCAATGTAAAATCTAAAAACGATTGCACCAATTGTAAAGAATATATTATAGGTTGTAGTTTTATAATCTAGATACTTCGCTTATAAATCAAGCTCAGTAAGACATTGAAGCAGGCTCAGTAATACATAATTGAGACTTACCCAAAATTTTTAGACTAAGCCATTAAATAACTTTTTTTCCTATAACAGTATTACAAAATTATAATATTTTTTAGTGGTTATCAGCTGCTAATTTAAATATTTACTGTAATATAATAATTTGGTTATTTTTCTATAAAATCAAGCACATCTTTATAAACCTGCTCTTTATCTACTTCATTAAGAACTTCATGAAGCATATCTTTATAAACTATATTTTCTATATTTTTATAACCTGCTTTTTTCAGTGTTAAAATGCTGTCTGAAATACCTTTTTCACTTTTTGTAACAGGGTCTTTTTCACCAGTAATACTTAATATTTTTAGTTCTGGATTTTGGCATTTATATGCTTTTATATTATGCAGTTCTTTCATTCCTTTAAAAATATTAATAATTGATACATTCATATATTTATATCCTGTGCAGAAAGGGTCTGATTTATATTGTGCCATAGTTTCAGGGTTTGAGCATACCCATGAAATATTATCATTATCTGCAATACTCTGCAGGATTATACTGCTGCTTTTTTCGCCTTTTAAAGTATTGATTACTTTACCAAGCAAAAGTCCAATATTTACAAACATATTATAAGCAACAGTGCCGCTTAAAATCAGCTTTGAGATTTCAGCATCATAGTTTTGCAGATATGTTCGTGCAATCATTGAGCCGTAAGAGTGACCGAGCATATATAATGGAGTATTTTCATATTTTGATTTTATATATTTTGTAATTTCATACTGGTCTTTTACAAGTAAATGAATATCTGCCATATATCCTAATGGATAATCATCATTAATAGAATATCCATGTCCTCTGTTATCAGACATAAATACAGCATATCCATTATCTTTAAGATATGCAGCAAAATCATAATATCTTTTTTTATGCTCTTTTAAACCGTGGACTATCTGCACAACTGCTTTTGGATTATTAATATCTGCAGAAGCCATGCTTAATTTAAGATTATCAAATGTATTAATGGAAAATTCATTCATAAATTTACCCCCAGTTTTATATGGTAATATTATAGTATTATTTAAGAAAAAAGAAATATTAAAATTTATAATTTAACTGCTTTTATACTATAAATACTAAATAATACTGCATTACTTCTATTTTTTAGCTTTAAGTTAGAGCATTAATATAAAAAGAATCATAATCTTTTTATCAATTCAAATAAATTAATAAAAAACTCTTTTAATATTTAAAAAAGCTGTTATTATATATATATTCTAGAAATTGCGAACTGGTTTATACAGTATTACTATATATATTAAAGTTCTGGCGGTATGTTATGATAATTACAAATATTGATATTAATGATTTAGAAAGTATTTTTTCCATACAAGAAAGCGTGTTTAAAGAAGAACCGCTTTTAACAGGGCTTGAATATTTTAAACATATTACATCTCGTGATGACTTAAAAGTATATTTTGAAAAGTATGATTTTTTAAAAGCAGTAGATGATGACGGCTCTATATCAGGATTAATATGTGCAAGTGAAAATAATAATACATTATATATTATGGCTGTTGTGGTAAAAAAAGAAAAACGAAATAAAGGGATAGGCAGGAAGCTTGTTTTTGCTGTGGAACACCTTTATTCTGGTATCCGCTGCGAAATACAAACACCAGAGACTATGCCTAAAAATTCAGCCTTTTATGAAAGTATGGGATACAGTATTTATAAAAAAGAAAATAATGCAAATGGAGAGCAGATTATTACTTTTGCAAAATTAATAGAAGCACATTAAAGCTGCTGTTGAAATATTAAATTAATTAGTAAATATGATGATTGAATATTAATGACTGCAAAATAAATGATTATTGTAATATTTTGATAAGTGTAACTTCATTGCCTTTTTCATTGTATTTGATTTTTGAAAAATACATTCGTGTAATAAATATACCCCTGCCATGTAGTTTTAACAGGCATTCTTTATCAGTGGGGTCTGGCAGTTTTGTTGTATCAAATCCTTTGCCTTGGTCTGTGATAGTAACGGTTAAAATATTATCTCTTATATCAATATTAATGTGGGTAGTTCTTTCTGCCATAGTTTTATTACTAAGCCTTTCGTTTAAAAGGTCATAATAAGTGCCTTCCTCTGTAGCTTTAAATTTTTCATCTGCAGTGATTTCTAAATTGCCATGCTCAATAGAGTTGGTAAGCATTTCAGATATTCCTACACGCATCTTTTCAAGTTCAGAACATTTAAAAAACAGCAGAAATTCTGCTGTCATAGCATATACAAGCCTGTCTATATTAAAAAAATCGTTAGATATTGTATATTCTTTATGGAAAACATTAGGCATAAGTGCAGTATAATAGTTTGTAAGTAAAGCACCATGAAGAATAATATCTACTAAAAGGCGTAAGTGAATATGGTTAAAACACTCTTTTAAGCAGTATACATGATTAGGCATTTTATCGTTTGTAATAACACATGTTTTACCTGCTGTAGAAAATGCTTCTGCTAAATCTTTTTGGTCAGTAATGATAACAATAAATGGCTCGCTGTCAAGCTCTTCAAGAGAAGAGATAACATGAATAGCAATCTTTTCTTCCTGACAAAAAGATTCTAGTCTTTCTAAAAATGCTTTATTTTTGATACATACTATTATTCTTTTCATAACTACTTTACTCTACCATACCTATTAAAAAAATCAATATAAAATTATAATATTTAACAAAAATTGTAAAATCTAAAAACGATTGCAACATTTTAAGCAGTTGTTTAAGTTCTCATAAAATATATCATTAGCCGATTTATAATTAAATAATTTTCTAGGATAATTATTCATCCAGTCTTGTATTTTTTTAATATAAGCAGCTGAAAAGTTTTTAATATCAGTTTTCTTTTTAATAAATTTCCTTATAAGTTTATTATTATTCTCATTACTTCCCCTCTCCCAAGAGCAATAAGGGTGAGCATAATAAATAGTTGTTCGTTTAGATACTTTATCATACACTGATTTTTCTAAACCTGCCATATCTAAAAATTCTACACCATTATCTACTGTTATGCTCTTAAATATTAAGCTGAATTTATCTTTATACTTTCTTTCTAACTTATCTAATGCTGCTATTATACTTTTCTGTGTTTTATTTCTTAATTTGATTATTATTTCAAACCGTGATACTCGTTCTGTAAGCACCAGTAAGGCTGATTTACTGCCTTGTTTGCCCACCACTGTATCCATCTCCCAATTGCCATATAGTCGCTCTTTCAGTTCAAATGGTCGTTCGTCTATACTTCTGCCGCGTGTATTATTATAGGCTGTTCGTGGATTACTTTTACATTGTTTAGTATATTTTCTATATTCTATACTTTCTAATAGTCCTAATGATATATAGTTATATATTGTTTGGGTACTTATTGTTGATATACACTGATGCCTTAACTCTCCAGATATAACATCTGGGGAATACTTCTCATCTAACTTACTCTGTATATAGTCTAATAAGCCATATTCAATGTTATATTGTAATTTCCTACCTGTTTTACTCATTAAACCTTGCCTTATATTTAGAGAATAGTATGCACTATATTCTTTCCTTACACTCAAGTCACTGTTGAGAAATTCCACTGTCCCTCGCTTTATTTCTCGGTATATCGTGCTTTTAGACCTGCATAATATCTACGCTATTTCCAACACACTAACTTTGGATTTCAACAGACCTTCTAATTTATAACACTCAAATGCATTTAAGTGTTTATTTTTACGATTTTTTGGTGTAGTATCCATTTGTGGTTGTTACCTCTCTTACTCTATTTTTTGGCTAAAAAATATTATTTTATTTAAAGAGTTTTAACAACCACTTTTTTATTTATTCACTTTTTCGCAATCGTTTTTAGATTTTACCCCAGCTGCATCAAAATCAAGAGGTAATAATAGTAATTGCATCATATAATAAATCATTAATATTTCTTAAAGGTTTGAAAGGATATAATTTTTATATAATCTTTCCTGATAAAAAACCGATATTTAATAAGCTTTACTTATCAGAAAAATATACATCCTATTATGGCAGGTCATTATATGTTATCAATGTTGAAAATGAAGCAGAATATTTATACAATAAAGACCCAGAATTAGGCTTGAAATGTAATCCAAAAGATGATAATATTAGAAAACTATATACTTTTGGTATAAAAATAGAAGCCGACAATTATGATAATAATTTCAACCATTTTTCATATGGTATAGCAGGTTTGAAATGGTTAAAAATCACTATACGAACAGATTTAAAATCAAATTACAAGAAAGAAGATGATAATAATAGAGAAATATGGGAATTATCGTTAAAAGAAGCCTGCAAAGAAATAATAGATAAATATAAAAATAATCCATTAGATATAGATTTTGCATCCTTTAGCACAGATAAAATAGAAGTTACAGGTAATGTGAGTGTTATAGCAGCATCTAATAGTGAAGTAAAAAAAGCATGCGATTTAAAAGAATATAGGTATCAAGGAAGTATTGTATATAATAAAGATAAAAATATTTATTATTATGTGCTAAATAATAGCGAGCAGGAATGTGCAGTTATCTTATGTCCATTTATAGATAATCCTGTATTAAAACAAGGTAAATATATTCAGCTTGGTTTTGATGCTGTTGATGTAGGAAACTATATGGCAAGAGAAATTGAAAATAATTTATTGCATTTACAGTGTTCAGATTATGTACTTACATACTGGAAAGTTGATACAGATAACTGTTGGGACCATAAGTGGCAATTATCAGCTTTATTTCCAAGTATGGGCTTATCAAGGCGTTATCATCATGTATATAGAGATAAAGAAATCCCATATGATGTATGGGCAAATATACATTTTGGAGTGATTGGTAGTAAAATAAACCCTTCTGACTTTATATTATTAAAAGGTGCTGGAACTGAACAAGTTATTTCAGATATTAAGAAATATAAGAACAATATTAATATAAAAGATACCACTATAAGACTTTTAGAAATGAGTGGTGATTACGGAGATAATGAAGGTGATATAGAAGCTATTAAAATAGGTATTCAAGTCTCAAAAAATTATGAAATAAAAACAGTTGATATTATTGCTAATCAGATACTAATTATTTTACAAACATATAGTAGAACACAAAGAAGGTGATTATGTATAGAATTATGAAAAAAATATTAATTATTTTTTATACATTTTTAATACCGCTACCTATTATTACTATTATAATGATTAGTATTATATATGATTTACAATATAACAATAGTAATATAGCAGAGACAGTATTCATGGGAATATTTGTTTATATAGCATTTTTACTAAATATTGTTGTATTTATTGTTCATGTAGTTCAGGATGTAGTATTATTAATTATTTTATTAGGTTCATAGTATGGAATACATAAGTATATTAAAGAAATTTTTATGTTGGATATTAGTATTTTGGATTCCTGTTAATATGTTATTAATTCTTATGTATTTTGTTTTTACAGTAGATTTACCAATTTCAGAAAAGAAAGTTAAATTTTTAAATAAGATGCTTAAAGAAATAGAGTATTCATATCATAATCAATATGATAACAAAACATTTTATAAGGATAGAGCATTTGAGATAATGTCATATGATAAATATCTTCAATTTAATCCAGGAACTAATCATTTGTGTAACTTTACAAGTAAAGCTATTGTAAAGTTAAAGGTTTCTGTGGGTAACCGTATATTATATAGAGATACTACTGATAAATGCTGCTATGGGTATTATGAAGTAACATATAATTCTATTGATAATACAGCATTGTGTATATATATTGAAAGTTCAGATGGTATAAATATTGATTTAAGTAGAACAAAAATTATAAAGAAAGTAAGATAAGCTTTATGAAACATATTGAAAAACTAATAATCACTCATTAAGAAAAGTAAGCTTATATTATAAAAAAAATTAAACTTATTTTGTAAATATTTATTATAAGAAAAGAGGGATAATTGTTGTAGTATGTTTTATGAAGCAGTTAAAACAGATAGTTTTTGGGACCATAAGTGGCAGTTATCAGCCTTATTTCCAAGTATGGGTTTATCAAGGCGTTATCATCATGTATATATAGATAAAGAAATCCCATATGATGCTTGGTCAAATATACATTTTGGTGTAATAGGTAAATACTGTCGTTTTAGTGAAAACACATTATTAGTTGGAGCAGATGTGGCTCAGAAGTGGTCTAATAGAGGATTTTCTAAAATAGAACAAAAGCAATGGCTTAAAGGCGATACTATATGCGATAAAGTGGCTATAAAATTAGGTTTCTCTATATATGATGAATGCATAAAAGGCATTTTAATAAATGCTTATAATATATTATCATATGTAGTTAATGATAATGTTTTTAAATATTATTTTCAAAATGGAGAGTGTCCAGATGAATAAAATAAAGAATTTTTTTCGTTCAATGTTATTTCAGATATACTATATTCTATTTATATTCATTATTACATCTGATGTCTTATATATAGGTATGTCACTATTTTTCTATACCGATGTAAAAGAATTTATCGTTGGTTTATTAAGCTCTTATATTGCAGTATATGTTGGTAGTATAATTTATATTTATTACAATTTTATTTTATTATTTTGAATGGAGATATATATGCAAAATAGCAAAAAAATAATAGTGAAAATTTTATTTTTAATTATTGCGGTTCCTCCATCAATTTTATTTTGGGGTATTATAATTCTATCTGTAACTAATTCAAATATTAATTTTGGTCCCCACCTTTCTGAACAAACAGTGTTAAGCTTATGTGATAATTTATCTAATTTAGCAATAACAGGTAATTCAAATTTTAAAGATAATAGATTTCATTTAGTATTTTGTGATAATCAAAATAAATCAGGTTGTTTTTATAATTTATTCCGAAATAAAGCCATTGCCTATATTCAATATAAAAATATTTTTTCAATGCCTGTTGATTTTTATCGAATAAAATTTTATTATGATACCATTGATAATTGCACTAAATATTACGAAATATCATATAATCCAAAGTTAAATAAGGCATTGTGTATAGATGGAAACATATCAAGAAGAAACCCCTTTAGTGCAAAGATAATAATGACAAATAAACAAATCTTTTATTAAATTAGTTAGATGAAATGAAATTTTTAATCAGTTAGATATAATCTTAACAAGTTTAGAAGAAGCATTAAATGATGAAAATATAAATGATAGATTATAATATATGTATGTAAATAAAACAGGAGAAATATTTGAAAGCAAAATAAGCAATGGCAGAGCATCCTTTTATTATAACCCAGAAGAAACAAACAGTAACCAGAAAGTATTGTTTTCTTTTAATAAGGCAGATTTTGCAAGTAAAAAGGCAGCTAACAGCAAAAGTTTAGATTTTATGCTGATAAATAAGACAGACAGGAAAAATAAAAAAGCAGAAAGAACTTTTACGATAAATAGGGGAGATATACCACAAGATATAATATCTGGAATTGAATTATATAATATAGAAGAAATAGCAGCAAGTAAAGTTAATAGATTAAGTTTAGAGCATAAATTTAAAGCATATAGTAATGTAGAAGATACAAATAAAATAAAATGGGGCTATATGTTATTAAATAACAGGGAATTAAAATCTTTATCAAATATTACAGTTTTAAAACCCTCAATTAAGCTTTATGAGAAATTTCACCATCTATCAGAGACTGGAGAGATAATATCAATAATTCCAAATAAAATATTATCCAAAGATGAAGTAAAACAAATAGAGAACAATAATTATGTATTTGTTCCTATCCCATATTTTAATATTAATTATATAGATATTAGAAATTTTAATAATAATATAAATGGTATAAAAATACTTAATGATGCTATAATAGAAAAAATAACACCATTAAATTTTTATTTTATAGTTTATGATTTTGGCAGAGAAGGTTTTTTGGTTAGGTATACATATAAAACAACGGAGAATGCCATTAAGTATCATAGTAAAGGTGAGTTAGTTGGAATTAAAACAGACTTAAAAGTATTTCCTGAGAAATATGGTTTATATGCAGTTAGTCCAGAATCTGGCAATAGTATTGTTAGTCATGTAAGGGGAACCGCTAAAAATAGTCAATATGTTTCTGCATCAACATTATCAAACGGTGCAGAGAGATTTAATATAAATGGCATTAGCAAAAAATTATATATTGATATTAATAAATTAAAACAGTCAGGAGCAACACTTATTTCTACAGAAGAAATTTCAGAAGCTTTTATTGATGCTAATAAAAAGTTAATGAATAAAAATAAAGTTGATATACATGCTGTTATACGAAATAACGACACAAGACATAAAGCAATAGTTGACCAAGAAGTTCTTATTAAAGGTGCAGATAAAAAATCTAGAAATGCAGTAATGTTACCAAAGCAATATGGTGCAGGTACGATAACAAAGAATATGTTGTTCCCACTTTCTATAGTTGTTACAGTTTCGGAATTATCATCTGCAACCATGCAATCTATGGAAAGTAATTCTGTAAAACCACTTAAGAAAGAATTAACTAAACAGGTTAATGGATGGGGCTGTGCATGGATTGGTGCAAAAATAGGAGCATCTATAGGATCAGGCATACCATTTGCTGGAACAGGAATAGGAGGAATAGCTGGTTCTCTCGTTAGTGGCTTGTTTGGTTATTATGGAACAGAATATTTTATTGATTAATAAGGATAGTATAAATGGAAAAAATATATTTAAAATTCAATAAGATTATCCATAAAATTAAATTAAATTTTGCAAAAATGCTTATAATTTATCTTGTATTATATTTTTTATGGAACTTGCCTACAATTATTTCCAAATTGACTGCAAACAAAGTATATATCTTCACTACAGTTAGTTTTGGTTTTATCGTTATATTTTGTGTATTTATCATTATTCTAATAATTTTTAACATAGCAGATAAGATAAAATATTCTATAAAACAAATAAAAATATATGGTGTAAGATTTAAACGATATAAACCATATATATATACTGACATTGATGAATATCCAAAAGTATATCTTTTTAAGGTAGCATGCTTATATAGATATAATAGAATTATCATAACAGATAAGTTTTTAGATACAGGCATAAATATAGTAAATATAATAAAAAGATATATTCCAGAAGCGAATGATAAATTATTATCTAATGTTTTATCATACATAAATACTTATCATAAAAAGCGTATGAATAAAGATGCAGGCATAGAACGAGGTAAAATGCAGTTAAAGTTTGAAAATCAAGATACAGTCTTGTTTTTAGCAGTATATCAGATTTATGGTTATGGAGATATAGAAAGAACTTATGAAATGCAGCAAGTATATGAAATAATAACCAATAATAATGAGTTGTTACATGCTGTAAAAGAGTTAAAATTATCATCAATATTTTTATATGAAGTTCCACTGCCATGGGATCCTGATTATGTAGAAATAAAAGATGAAGAAAGTGATGAATTATATAAACTAAAATATCAGACAATAGAAGAATTATTTTGCGAATTAGATAAAGCAGGATATGAAAGATGGAAAGAATATGTATTAAATTTCTTTAATGAATTTGATAAATTAAGCATAGAAAAAGCGAAAGAGTTTTTAAAATTAACGGATTATGAAGTTCCAGAAGAATGGTATGATATATTAATGAATAAAAAATACTCAAAATATACAGAAAAATATAAATAAATATCTATATGATAAACCATACTATATGTATGTAAATAAAACAGGAGAAATATTTGAGAGCAAAATAAGCAATGGCAGGTCATTATATGTTATCAATGTTGAAAATGAAGCAGAATATTTATACAATAAAGACCCAGAATTATGCTTGAAAGGTAATCCAAAAGATGATAATATTAGAAAACTATATACTTTTGGTATAAAAATAGAAGCCGACAATTATGATAATAATTTCAACTATTTTTCATATGGTATAGCAGGTTTGAAATGGTTAAAAATAAACATTACAACAGCCTTAAAAGTAAAAGAAACAGATGACAATAAGAAAGAGAAAGAATTATCATTAAAAGAAGCCTGTAAAGAAATAATAGATAAATATAAAAATAATCCGTTAGAAATAGATTTTGCATCCTTTAGCACAGATAAAATAGAAGTTACTGGTAATGTTAGTATTATAGCAGCATCTAATAGTGAAGTAAAAAAAGCATGCGATTTAAAAGAATATAGGTATCAAGGAAGTATCGTATATAATAAAGATAAAAATATTTATTATTATGTGCTAAATAATAGCGAGCAGGAATGTGCAGTTATCTTATGCCCATTTATAGAAAGGGCAGTATTAGAACAAGGCAAATATATTCAACTTGGCTTTGATGCTGTTGATGTAGCAAATTATATGGCAGGGGAAATTGAAAATAATTTGAAGAGTACACAAGCTCAAGATATTAAGAGTATTTTACATCAATATGAATCTAAAAGTAGTTTATTTATTAAAAATATGCTTAATAGTTCTAATGAATTAATTATAAATTATAAAGATAAAAATGATGATGCTGATATTTATTTTGGTAAATGTGTTGAGCCTAATAGTATATGGGACCATAAGTGGCAGTTATCAGCCTTATTTCCAAGTATGGGTTTATCAAGACGCTACCATCATATATATAATAATATTGATATTTTTTATGATACTTGGTCAAATATTCATTTTGGTTTTATAGGAACTTATGTTGGTTATAGTCAGGAAAAATTATTAAATGGGGCAGGGGAAGCACAAAAAATATCTGATCAACACTTGATTGGTAAAATAATATATTTGGCTTTAGGCTATCGTACTAATTATGTGAATGGTGCTAAATATGATAACGATATAGATGGTCATTTGATATGCAAGGGTGTTGAATTATTCTTGACTAAAAATAGCAATATTACAGCACATGATTTATTAAATGCAGTTAGTAATGCTTATAAAAGGTTTTAAAAATGACATATTTTAAAATAGGTTATGATAAACTACTCTATATATTTAATACTATATGTAATATTATTTTTATTTTATTACTATTAATTTATATTATTTTTGGATTTGCTAGTGTGTATTTTGCATTATTTGGAGTTGTAGATATATTGTTTTTAGGAATAAAAGATGTGTTTTATATATTTAAAAATTTAATTGAAATAATTTTCTATTTTATAGCAGGTGTATAAAATGGATAGCTATGATAAGTTTGAACGAGTAATTTTAAAAATAGAGCAAAATTTAACATATGTTTTAAAAAAAGTAATGAGTCCTAAATATATTTTAATTAAAATATGCTTTATTATTATAATATTTGCAAATTTATTCTGGGAATTTGAAAACTGGCAGAATGATGGTATTTTTCCATTAAATTTTATTTTACATTTAGTTCCTACAATACATGATGAAGATGCATTAGAATTAAAAAGATTACTTATGTTAAATTTAAATAAAGATGTATATTACAAAAACTTTTGTATATATAACCAAAACAGTCCTGTTTATTTGCATAATGATGGAAGATATTATAAATGGGTATATATAAATGTAAAAAAATGTCAACATGGTTATTATAAAGTAACTTATGATAATGGAAAAGCTTTATGTGTACTTACAAAATATAGTAACATATATTATGCTCCATGGGGTGCAGAAATAGTAAAATGAGCCTATTAAAAACAATAGTTTAAGATGTATGGTCAAATATTCATTTTGGTGTAATATGAAAATACTGTCGTTTTAGCGAAAATACATTATTAGTTGGAGCAGATGTGGCTCAAATAAAAGATACTTTTAAACCAGATACAGACGAAGATAAAAAAGTAATAACCGTTGGCTGTAATTTATATGAAAACTATACTATTAAACATGTGAAAATAAATGTTAATCATTTAATAAGTAAAATAATAAAATATCGGCTTTATTATATTAATGGAGAACATTAAAAATGAAATTCCCTATGCCAAAAAATAAATATCATAGATTTTTAATAATTATAAATATTTTTTGTATTATATTACTATTTTTTGACTATATGTTTACTATAAGTATTGCTAGCAGTAAACCAAGTTTTTATGATTTGCTTATTGCACCATTTTCTTTTTTATACTATAAGTTCTGGATATTTTAATGCTTAAATTAAATATTTCTAAATCCATAAGGAATATATTGATAAATCTTGTTTTGTTATTTATACCTTTTTATACCCTGCTAGTAATAAATATATATATATACTTTCAGCAATATCTATACATTTCCAGCAATATCTGAAGAAACAGTTAAAGGTATGTATGATTTATGTAAAGAAATAGAAAATAATAAACAAGAATATCATGACGGAGAGTATGTGTCTTTTTATAAAGTAGGTGATAAAATAATTACTGAAATTAATAATGATATATATGATAAAAATAAACAATTTAAATCTTTTAACCCATATAAGACATATTTTATATTGCGTGATTCTAATGCAGGATTGCTGTATTATGAAACGGGGAAAATACAAGGTAAGGTTTTTCTTAAACTTGCTTATAAATATTTTTATAATAATAAATATAGAACACAAAAATATGTTCCATATTTTTATGTAGATAATATATCTAACTGTATATCTTATTATAAAGTTACTTATCACTCAACAGATAATACAGCATTGTGTATTATGTATGATAAATCTGAAAATTATATACTTTTTAATCCCTTTAGTGCAGAGATAATAAGGACAAATAAATAAATCTTTTATTAAATTAGTTAGATGAAATGAAATTTTTAATCAGTTAGATATAATCTTAACAAGTTTAGATGAAACATTAAACGAAGAATATATAAATGATAAGCCATATTATATGTATGTAAATAAAACAGGAGAAATATTTGAAAGCAAAATAAGCAATGGCAGAACATCCTTTTATTATAACCCAGAAGAAACAAACAGTAACCAGAAAGTATTGTTTTCTTTTAATAAGGCAGATTTTGCAAGTAAAAAAGCAGCTAACAGTAAAAGTTTAGATTTTATGCTGATAAATAAGACAGATTAGTGCAAAAATAATACGAAATAATTAGGCATTATTTTATAACTATACTTTATTCATTAAGTGGTATTTGCATAATATAGCTTGAGCTTTTAGATTGTCCTAGTGTAGAGCCCCAGCCTAGACGGACACCAGTTTTGCCTAATTTTAAAGCCATTTTTGATTTATATTTGATTTTTAGATATAAGTCTATTGCAAATTCATTATTTGTAAGAAAAGCTATACTGTTTTTAAGCATTTTAAATTTAGAGCCAGTGGGAAAGAAATTAAGGGCTTCGTCATATTCAAGATTATCTATTAATATGCCTATTTTTGTTTGATAAGAACATACACTTTTGCCAATGATAAAGTTTTTTCCAAGCTGACAGTTTTTAATGCCAAGATAATTCTGCTGAGAAGATATTACAGGGATATGATGTGGAAGATTTTCAATAATTGTAAGCCTGTCTTTTAGATTAAATGTTATCTGTAATATTCTTTCTATCTGCTTTTTAGGTCGTCTTAAATTAACTATTAATGGAGCAAATGGCAGGTAAGTTTTTGCTGTATCTTTATTTTTAATACCTAAAAATGATAACAGTATATTAGAAATATTATCATCTAGATTATAGTTAAATGATTTTGCATAACTACCCATAGATACTACATCATAAAATATCCATGTTATATAATTATTAAAGAAATCAAACAATAAGCTCCATCCATCACCGCCATCATCATTTAAAGCTAGTTTTTCTAATATATAGCTTGGCAGTTGGGAAGAAGATCCTTGAATACCTAAAAAGTTTATCATTACTTCAAGAGTAAGTTTTTCTGCTCCCTGTTGTTTTCTATCAATAGTAGTTATACTCTCTATTTCTTTATTAGGATGCCCAAGTGATGAGTTTGTTCTAAACAGTATATCATCTCTTTGATAATTTTTAAGAAGATTTTTAACAGTTTTATAGAAATATTTATACTGTAAATTACTGCTCATATATTAGATTTCCTGCCTTCTGTTGGGAAGTAATCTAACACTGTATTAGCTGTAATACAATTTATTTGCAGTTCACAAAAAGAGTTAATAGAGGCGAAAGATGAAAAAAACTTAGCAAGGATTAATCCTAGTCTATAAACTTCTCCTATACAGTAAAATAATGAATCATCTATATCAATAATACACAATGTGCCCTTTTTAGGGATACCATTTATCATTCTATAAACAGTTTTTGATTTTATATTTTTTACAGCATCACGAAGTTTTTCTGATACATTATCATTTTTTCCAAGTGTAAAATCATAAGCATGAAGCACAGCTAAAAAAGATGTTCTGTTTGTCATAGTTTGGTAATTAAGTGATAATACCGATACAAGTTTCCATAAAATAGTGCCATCTACTGCTGCTTTATAAAGTTTTGTAGGAAGTGTAATATTTGTTGTAGATATATTTTGATTATCAAATCTGTTAATATCTCCAATCTGTAATTCTTCAGGTAAAGTTCCATTACAGCATAATGCATTTACAGATATTGTTTCATGGTCATTTGACATTAATATGGAACTGTCATACAGTGTAAGATATGTATATTCATCACCGTTAATATCTTTTTTTCTTGAAGTGGTAAAAAAATCTGGCATATCATCTTCTCTTAAAAACTCAAATCGTTCAAAATTATTATAATTTTTCAAATATCTTTTACCACGAACGCTGGTGCTGCTGAATACTGATATAACTTCTAGTATATTATAATATTTATCATAAGTTTTGCTTATAGAAAGCCTGAAACCATCTTTATTTATATCATTTTTCATTGGCACTGTTGATGTTTCAAAAAGATTTATAACAGGTGTAATACCAAAGCTAAAATGGTCTGCACGAGGTATGCAGAATGAAGGCAGATTTTTTGTAAAAATAAATTTTATTATAAAACTTTTACCATTAAAATATTTTAGCATATCAAGTTTGTCTATTGTTACCATATTAAACTTATCTGGTATAAAAAAATATTCCTGCATTAGTGAAAATGCTTCTATGCCAGTGTTTCTTCTAGCAAATATACTTTCTTTATCATCAAAACCCATAGTGTTTAAATTCTGCACAGGCAGTCTGTATTCTTCATTATTATCAGGATTAATAATAATTATTTCATGAAGATAGTTAAAAAACCACATTAAAAGTGAGGTGGCTAAATAAATATCACTGCCTAGATATAAATTTAATTTTGTAATATTCATATCAGAAATATTTGCATCATCTTTATATGACTCTATTCTTAAAGACATACTTTGAAATTTACTTATGCTTTGCAGCAATACATCAGTAATCTTTATCGGGTATAAATATAAGTCATATACGGTAGTAAACTGGCAGGATACATTATTTATCTGTTTTGCAAATACATTAGCACCTTTTGGTATTATCAGACTGTTTATTTCAGCATTGCTGTTTAAATTAAATTCCTGCATACACATAGCTGGTATAGATGCAGTATAGTTAGGTGCAATAATATTTATAAGTGATTCTGCAATAGAAGGAATATTTTGGTCTAATTCCATTTTTATTTTAGATGTAAGTATTGCAAAATTTTCTATCAGCCTTTCAATATCAGGATCTTTACTTGTGTTAGATAAAAATGGTGCAAGTTTTGGAAACCGCTCTATAAACTGCTGTCTTGCTTTTGCAAGTTCATCTATTTCTTTATGATAATATAATATATGACTGTTGTTATTCATCAAATAACCTCACAATACCTGTTATTTGAAAAATCAATTATAATATGAAACTCATTAAATTTATCATTTAATAAATGGCACTGTAAATCAATAGATAGTTTCCACGGCATATTGCTGTTATCATAGCTGGCAGATGTAACTATAACTCTTTTTTCATATTCATAAATTAAATTTTCTATTTTTGATATGATTGCATTACATAACTCACTAGATTCAATAGAATGATTATTTTCATTATTAAACCCTGAGTTTGTGATACTCATACAGTCATCAGGATTTGTATTAAGCAGTGCTTCTATATTCTTTTTAATTTCTGTAATTTTATCATTTCTATATTCAATGCCATTATACTGGTCATCAAGTTTATGCACTATTTTATCAATAAAGCCCATAATATACCTGTAAAAAGCAGGTATATAAAAATCTCATATACCTGCCTTTTAAATTTATTCTTTATCTAGTTTACCTACAAGAGAGAGTTCAAAATTAGCTCCCATATATTTAAAGTGAGGTCTAGCATTAAGCTGCACTCTATACCATCCTGGTTCACCCGGAATATCTGTAACGGTAACGGTTGCCCCCCTGAATGGTCTTCTGCTTCTAACTTCTGCTGGTGGATTTTCTTGGTCTGAAATATACTGTTTTAACCATTCATTTAATCCTCTTTCTGTATCCTGCCTTTCTTTCCAGCTGCCTATTTCTTCCCGTTGCAGCACTTTTAAATAGTGAGCCATACGAGAGATTAAAAATAAATACGGCAGTTGAGTTCCAAGCCTGAAATTAGTTTCAGCTTCTTTGCCCTCTGGTGTATTTGGGAAAATTTTTGGTTTAAGTGCAGAGTTTGCAGAGAAAAATGAAGCATTATTACTGCCACGCCTTAGTGTCAATGCTATAAAACCATTTTCAGAAAGTTCATATTCTCTTCTATCTGTAATTAAGACTTCTGTTGGTATTTTTGACTGCATACTTCCAAAACTTTCATAAAAATATACAGGTAAATCTTTTACTTCACCGCCACTTCTAGGACCTATAATACTTCCGCACCATCTATATTTTGCAAAACTTTCAGTTAATCTTGTAGCAAGCAGGTAAGCACAGTTACCCCATACAAGATGGTCATGGGATGCACTAACATCTTCTGTATAATTAAAAGATTTAATAGGGTTGTTTTCCATATCATAAGGGGAGCGGGTTAAATATCTTGTAACCAAAAGCCCTGTATATTTGGCATCTTCATTTTCTCTAAAAGAACGCCACCTTGCATACTGAGGACCATCAAGAAGTCCTTTTAAATCTTGAATAGTAGGCATTTCTGTATAGTCTTTTAAGCCAAAGAATTTAGAATCCATAGAAGTAAGGAAAGGGGCATGGCTCATAGCAGCAATAGCAGACATTTTATTTAAAAAAGTCATATCAGGGCTTGCATAAGTCAGGCTGTAATCCCCAATAATTGCACCAACTGGCTCTCCTCCAAACTGACCATATTCTGATGAATATATATGTTTATAAAGTGTCGTTTGAGTAATATCTGGATTTAGCTCAAAATCTTCTAATGCTTCTTCTTTTGTAACATTAAATAAGTCTATTTTAATATTTTCATTAAAATCTGTTCTTTCTACAAGTGTATATAACCCTCGCCATGTTGCTTCAAGTTTTTGGAATTCTTTGTTATGCAGAATTTCATCCATTTGTTCAGATATAACATCATCAATATGGGCTATCATTTCATCAAGGGCAAATTTATTGACTTTTTCTTCAGCATTATCGCTTTTAACAATTTGAGTAATAAATTCTGCTACACCCTGTTTTGCGATAGGGTAGCTTTCGTCATGTATGGAAAATTTACTTTTACCCATAATCTCTTCTATTATAGGTGTTTCAATAATAACTTCCGTTTTGTTTTCAGACATATTATATACCTCTACTCATTATTGTTTTTTTTACTTTTAGCAATTTCCAACATAAGCTGTTCTTTCTTTTCAGCATCGCTTAATATGGCAAGCAGTTTTTTTCTAAATTCAGGCACATTACCCATAGGCCCTTTTAATGCAGTGAGAGCTTCTCTTAAAGCCATAAGTTTTTGCAGTTCTGGCACTTGTTTAACAATATTATCAGGAGAAAAATCTGTCATACTTTTAATATTTAAATTGATACTCATTTCATCAGCATCAGGGCTTATTGTATTTTTTACATTGAAGTTTGTAGTAATACCCATTTGCTCCATTACTTTATTAAAGTTTACCTTATTGATAGAAACAGGTTCTCTTTCTTCAAGTGGGATATTATTAGTATCACTAGTAAAATTAGACATAACCATAAGTTTTAATGGTAATTCCACATCAGCAGCAGCACCATTAGTCTTTGCTTTATAGGAAATATTAATCCGCTCTTTTGGAGCATTTGATCCGTCAGACATCTTATTCCTCCTAATTGTTTTTTAGTTAACTTATACCAAAAAAGTTTTTTTTTCAATTGAAAAAATGGAAAATACACTATATAATACATCTTATTATGTTTTATCATAAATATTATTAGTAATTGGTTGGATCGGTGTCAGATATAATAGTGTATGCAGATGAAATAGTAGATATCCAAGATGATGTTCATTATACAGAAATGTATAATGAATTAAGTAAATATAAAACTCTATCTCACAGTGAAATAGATTGGCATAAAGTTTATACAAATAGTCTTGATTTACTCAAAAAATCACTTGATACAAGAGTATTTAGAGGTTTTATATTAGGAGTAATATCCATCAATACTAATGATGTATTTATAAAACTTAATGAAGTGATTAATCATTATCATGCACTATGGTCTAATGTATATAAAAAGTATGCTGAAGAAAATAGTAAACAGGCAAAAATTCAGAATAAATTTTTTACAGATACGCTTAATGAGCTGATAGAAGCAAATAATACATATAAAGTAAATATACCGACAGAAATTGTTTTAAATATTAATGCTGTAATTGACGATTTTAATAACAACTTAAATACTAATTTTCAATTAATGATAGTTCCTGCTAAAAAGGAAGATAAACCTAGTGAAAACATAAGCCAAAATAATACATTAAGCATTTCAACAAAATCCATAGAGAGTATGGATACAAGAGAGTATAGAGAATATTTTTTCTCATTAGGTCGTAAACTTTTGGAAAAAGATATATTAAATATTGCTGGGTATTCTCTTTTTTGGGAAGGTGTATGGGGCAGAATCACTCAAGAAGTGCCACATAAAAATAATATTACAGCAGTAAGGTATCCAGAACATAATACAATAGAGATAATAAAAAATATAAGTGAATATACAAGTGGAAATATAATCCGAGCATTATCAAACTTATTATTAAATCCATTTTGGTTTGAAGGGTATAAAATATTTATAGATTATTCTAATAAAGTAAATCAACATACTATAGCTTCCCATATAAAATCATTAGCTTGTTTACAATTAACCAAATTTGAATGGATTACTAAACTTCATTTTTCTAATAATGAATCATTTTGTTCTAGAAGTCTTTATAATTTTTTTAATGATAATCAGCCACATTATAGAGTAGAAGTAGTAACAGAACCCAGCAAACCAGTCAAACATAAGAAAGAGAATTTAGATACAAAATCATTAAAAGCACGATTGAATATAATAAACAATGAGCTTGATAACAGTATAAAATCAAGAGTTAATGGTCTGATTAGTTTAGCAGAAACTATGCATGCAAATGGTTTAGATAATAGTGCTGATATATTATATATTGAAGTCATTAATCTTATGGAAACTACCTTACTTAAAGACTATTTAATAGAAGAATATACAAATATAAAAGAACAACAGCATATAGATAAATAAAAAAGGTGTATTTATGGGAGCTATTGCAGGTTTTTTCAAGAAAATAGGAAAGTTTTTAATATCTAAACCATTCTTAATTGGACTTGCTGTATTACTGCTTGTAGTATTTTGTGTATTATTTTGGATATACTCACCACTATTAGCATTTAATGATATTAATATATTTGGTAGTTTATTTGTAAGAGGATTTATAATATTTCTCTTATGGCTTGCTTTAATACTCATACTTATATTTAAAAAGACAAAAGATGTTCTTGATTTTTTTAAAAATGAAAACAGGCAAAAGATAAAAGATATTAAATTAGAAGCAAAAGGTCATTCTAAAAAGACTAAAAGAAATTTTCTCCTTTCTTTAAAGGAAGCTCGTCAGGTATGGAAAAACAGCCTGAAATTTCGTAATATTCCACTTGTAATGGTAATAGGAAATGAGGGGGCGGGTAAAAGCTCTTTTATAAACTATTCTGAAATGGAATTTCCTGTTACAGATATGCTCAGCAGTTATAAACTGCATCATAAATCTACAAGGAATTTCAGTTTATATATTTCAAAAGAAGGAGCTCTTGTAGATACAGAAGGTAGTTTTTTTTCTTTAGAGCGTTTGTTTGAACCAGAAAATACAGATGAATTGCCAGAAGATGATATAGATAAGCATAAAAAATTTCTAACTAAAAAGATAGTATGGAAATCATTTTTAAAAATGCTTAATCATTTCCATTTTTATAAAAAATTAAATGGTATAGTGCTGATTATAGATTTACCAAGATTAATTCTAGGCAGTGAAGAAGATTTAACATCATCTATAGCCTATATGGTTCAAAGAGTAAGTGAATGTGAAAATCATCTAAATTTACAGCTTCCAGTATATATAGTATTTAATAAAATAGATTTGCTTGATGGTATGCCAAGCTTTTTAAAGCTTTATAATGACAAAATATCAAAAAGGGCATTGGGATTAACATTTAGCAGGCATCAAAAAATATCAGAAGATTATTTAAAGTCGCAGTTTTCAGAAATGATAACTTCGTTTAAATTTGCATTAATGAATAAAAATTATCAAACTGGGAATGTGGAAGATAAACAGAAAGCATATCTGTATCTTGCTCAGTTAGAAACATTATGTTTTGTTGTAAGTGGTATAATTAGTAGACTTTCATATGAAAATAGCAATAAAAATAAATCATTTTTAAGAGGAGTATATTTTACAAGTGCATATCAGGAAAATATACCAATAAATATATTATTTGATAAAATCTCAAATGAATATAGTTTTAGTGTTACTACTGTTTATCATCATAGAAAAACTATAAAGAACAGCTTTTTTGTAAACTCATTGTTAAAAGATATAATTTTTAAGGACAGGGGTTTGGGCAGTCCGATATTTGGGAGTAACTGGAAAAAAGCAACTTTTATACTTGCAGGTATAATTGTATTCTCTATAACATACAGTATATCAAGTTATTATACAGATGCTAGAAAAACAGAAATAGAAAGGCTTGCAAACAGTTTAAATGAGATAAATATTTTAATAGATGATATGAACAAACATTATCATATATCAGATATTTCTGATAAATCAGTATATGTAAACAAACTGCGTGATATATTAACAGGGTATCCACAGCTTTTTGGGCAGTATTCCATATTTGATGGCTTAACTTTAAACCTCACTTATAAAGGGCTTGAACCTGCTAAAATATTTTATATTGATAAAATAGAAGATATATTATCACTAAGCCTTGTAAAAGAAATGGAAGCTAATATTTTAAAAGAAAGGCAGACAGATAGGCTTGTAAGAGCATTATATATGTATAAAGCATTATTTGAAAGAGAATATTTAGATAAATCACTTTTAAAACTGTGGATAAAAGATAACTATGATTTATTTATGAGCTATAATATTTCAGAAAAAACATTATACACTTATATAGATGATTTGCCTGCAAATACATCATTTCCTGATATAAAAATAAGTGATATGGTGTTGGCAGAAGCTGTTAAAAAGCTAAAAAATGCCACAAGATCAGAAAGACTTTATGCTTTATTATCATTTAGGGCAAACAGCATAGACGGAGAAGGTTTTTATAGTATAAAAGAAGATTCAGGCTCTGGTTTTGATGAAGTATTTGATGTAAGCAATAATTTTTATCTTATACCAAAAACATTTACTTTAAAAGGTGTAGAAAAACTGTTTTCTAATATTACTAAATACATAGAAGATTTAGATAAAATAGACCGCTGGGCATTAAATATAAAAAATGATGAGATAGAAAAGCAGGATAATGTTGTTCTATCAGTAGGTATTATTAATTTATATTTACAAGAATACCAGCAGAAATGGCAGAATGTATTAGAAAACCTAAAACCAAAAAGGTTTAATAGCAGTGACAGCGGGCTGAATATACTGGCAGTGTTATCTAAACCATCTAACCCAGTAAGAGGGGTTATAGAAGTTGTTAGTTCTAATACAGACTTAATAAATAGTCCATTATTAAAACATGCATCAAATTTAGGGCTCCCTGTATCAAAAATTAGGAGTAATTTTAGCATATTAAGTGATGCATTTACTCCATATCATAATGTCGCAAAGCAGGACTCTTTTTTTAATCAAGGAATTGAGGCAGTCAGTAATAAAGCGAGAGTGCAGACTGGAGAAAAGCAGGTAAAAATAATGGATAAAATAAGTGCAGATACTCATAATGTATATAAGAAGATAGTAGATTATGTTTCAAGTAATGCCTCACCAAAAGATAAAATTGTGTATGCATTGAAACCTATTGAAATAGCAGATGACCCATTTTTTATCATTAATAAAGATGCAGAGGCTTTGCCGATAGAAATAGGCAATTATTATAAAGTTGTAACATCAGATTCATGGAGTTTAATAGAATATCATGCAGGTATAGAGCTTAACAAAGCATGGCAGACAGAAATGTATGCACAGTTTATGAATCAGGTTGCATCATACTATCCAATAAATGCAAGAGGTAAAGAATCATTAAAGTTTGATGCTTTTAGAAGTTTTTTTGGCAAGCAGGGAGTATGGAATAAATTTTTTACACAGTATCTTGACTTGATATTAGTAAAACGATGGGATGTTTATGATATTAACCCAACATATTCATCAAAAATTAATTTTTCTAATGATTTTTTATCTACTGTGTATAAACTAGCTACTATAAGCAATGGAGTATTAGATGCTAATGATAATCTGGATGTGGATTTTACAGTAACAACAGTAGCACTATCTGGTGATTATGGTAGTGTAGAATTAAGCTATGATAATCATATAATGGTTTATGACCAAACATTTCCAAGCAGTTTAAAGATAGCAGGTGGCAATTTTAAAGAGAATACAAAATTAAAACTTGTTATAAAAGATTATAATGGTGCAGTGAAAGAAATACGAGAATATAATGGTGAGTGGGCATGGCTTCAATTTATTCAAAGTGGCAGGCATATAGGTAATGGAGTATATCGCTTAACATTTAATGACAATGAAAAATTATATTTTGACTGGAAAGTAGATGGTGGTAATGTATCATTAAACAGAGTATTAAATTCACTGTCAAACTTAAATATACCACAAAATATATTAAAACGATAGGGCTGGATTATGGAACAAATTCATATAAAAATAACAGACAGCATAAAATTAAAGTCTGGTGTTAAACAAATGACATTTAACGAAAGTGGTGGATATATTGGCAGTGGTGATGAATGCCAGTGGGTAGTGCATGATGCATTTGATACAATAAAAGAAAAACATATTCAAATAAAATTATATGATAATCATTTTTGTTTAGTGCCACAAAAAAATTGTCATGTTTATATGAATGGTGACCATAGTCCTATAGTTACAAGCTATTATCTTGCTTTGAATATTGGTGATTTTTTTAAAATAGGAGATATTGAATTTACAGTTGTTCAAGAAAGTGAGCTTGATGATCTGGCAGAAGAAACAGCAGACAATGCACTAGATGATATAAAAGATTACAATAAGTTAGATAAATATGCAGTTGTTCCTAATGGACAGGTAGAAGGATTTAATGCAGAAGAAGACATATCTCTTGATGATTTAGTAAATAATAATAAAGATGTGCTTGGAATAGAAGAAACTTTTGAAAATATGGAAGATAATCAGGTTGAAAACTATATGATGCAAAACCATATTATTTCAAGACAGGTATTGAAAGATTTTATTATAAAAGAATGTGATAATATATTAAATAATGAAATAAAAAAGCAGAATAATTTATTAGAATTATTAAGTCAAGAAAAAAGTAAACTTTCTACAAAAGATTTATCTCATATTGTATCAAGCTTTAATTTAGTTAATAATACAAAAATTATTAATTTGCTTGTTATATCCATGCTTTTTAAAGAATTAGACAGTCCATTTTTAAATGAACTGGAACAGGATGGCTTTGAAAAAATATTATCTACATTTATAAAAAATGCATCATCAGACCATAATAGTATTGAAAGACTTGTTGTGCATGCGATAAAAAAATATACAGGTGAATAATATGAAAAAAATTTCATTATTAATTTTTATATTCATAATAATGTATGGTTGTTCCTCTACAGCCGTGATTACTATGATTAATGATAAAAACTCAAATCCTAATTATCATGGTGATAATGTTCCTGTAACATTAAAACTTTATAAATTGAATGGGGTAGAAAGGTTTAAGGAAGCCTCAGTATTAGATTTAAATACAAGAGAAGATGCTGTTTTAGGTAAAGATATGATAGATGTGAGCCGTATGCAGATAGCTCCAAATGATGCAAAAGTAATGGCAACTATTAAGAAAAAAGATGTGGGTTATATTGGTGTGCTTGTAATGTATGCTAATATGCAGAACAAAAAGATTAAATCAGCGATTAGAAGTAAAGATATATCAGGAGATAATGTTACATTTACCATATCTAGCGAAGGTGTTTTCATAACAGGTAAAAAGAAAGGTAATATAAAAAAGGAGCTTATCAATGGCAAATAGTTTAAAAGTGGCATGGATAAATGGCATGAATATAGACAGAGTCCATTTTGAACAGCAGGAAAGATATATAGAAAGAAGCATAAACCAAAAAACAATAGATATTTTTGAAAATTTATATGGTATATTTGATATAGAATTTCAGTCAGAAATGTTATCTCAAGGTAAAATAGGAGTCAACAGAGTATCAGGGGTCAGCCCTGATGGAACTATTTTTAAAGCACCTGATGAAGATTTTCTACCAGAACCATTGGAAATTAAATCAGGAATACAGGCAGGAGCTGTAATTGTATTAAAAATACCTATGAGTGTGGATACTGTTGCAGATTTATCAGTTCAAAATTCACTTCCTGATACAAAATATATAGCTACTCATAGTATGGTATCATCTAAAACTTTTGATGATACTACAAGAAGCAAGCTGGGAGATATGGAGGATAATAAATTAACTTCTTCATACTCGCAGGAAAAGATTAGTGTAATAATGGCTTCTCTCAGGTTATCATTAGGAGTGCAGGGTTCTAAATCATCTAATGAAATAGAAATACCTGTATGCAGAATTAAATCAATAGATTTAAATAAAAATATTACATTAGATGATAAGTTTATTCCAACAAGCATTAACATTGCAAATATACCTTTGGTCATTACTTTTTTAGAAGAAATGCTCCATGCAACAGCAGGTCATAGGGATAACCTTGCTGAAACATTTGCAGGTATTAGCAAGGCTTCTACAACTATTGATTTTGAAACATATATTGCTTTAAATATTTTAAAAAAATGGAATATACTTTTTTCTCATTTGAAAAATAAAAGTAAACTTCACCCAGAATATTTTTATGAAAAACTGCTTGAATTTCAAGCTGACCTTTTAAGCCTTGATATAAACAGTGGTGTATATGAATATATCAGATATGACCACTTAAATATTGCAGCATCTATCGTTTCTACTATAAATAAAGTTAAATTATTGTTCTCACATATTGTGGCACCAAAATATATTCCAGCTGTTATATCTGGCGATAATGGTATATTCGTCTGCTCTTTTGATAATGTATCAATATTAAAGGAATCTACCATATATATGGCTGTTAAAGGAGAATGTTCTCTTGAAACTGTGCAAACAACATTTAAAATGCAAAGTAAAGTCGGAACAAGTGCTAAAATTAGAAACCTTATTTCAGCCCAATTAAATGGATTAAATATTGAACAGCTTACAATAGTGCCTTCTATACTGCCTCATTTAAATGACTATGTATATTTTAAAATAGATAAAACAGACAGTATGTGGCAGGATTTTAAAAATGAAAACAGTATAGCAGTATATATAACTCAGAGAATACCAAATCCTGATATTAAAATGTGGGCTGTAGGAGTATAAGATGAGCAATAATAATATTATTGATGATACAGAAATTCAAACAGCTTATAATCAAAACAAAGATGAATTATTACATTCCATATCTTTTAATGGACTGGAAACAAACCCTGTAATGAGTTCATCATTACATTTAATATTACTTGCTAAAAAAATATCAGAAGACAAAGAGTGTTCAGAAAAAGCAATAGAAGATTTTAAAAGAGAGTTTATTAATGATATATTATCTATTTCTGCAAAACTATCTACTCTTTCAAAATATGATGAACAGGATATAACTAGATTTCGTTACTGTTTATGTGTTTTTATTGATGAAATGGTAATGAAAAATCAATCATTTATGGAAAACACATATTCATCAAATAGTCTATCTATAAGATTTTTTAAAGAGCCGTCAGGTGGTAATAAATTTTTTGGAATAATGGATAAATGGCTTGAAAATCCAGCCAAAAATAAAGATATGCTTGAATTTATATATGTATGCTTAATTTTAGGATATCAAGGCAAGTTTTCTGTTGATAATGATGGTGCTAAAAAATTACACTTATTAATGGAAAATATAGCTTCTGCTGTTGCACCTACTCTAAATACTGATGAAATGAAAGCATTTGAACTTGCTTATGCTGATAATGTAAAAGAAAACTTTTGGAGTAAATATGGGCATACTTTAAAAAAATTAACTTTTATTATTATACCTGTTGTCATAATACTCACTTTTTATTTTGGCAACTATTTTTTGATTTATAAAAGCAATTTAGAAACTTCTACATACTTATCTAATAAAATAAAGATTAGTGAAGATAAAGAGTAGAGAAATATTATAAATAGTATTAAATGTATTTCATTTATTTCTTTATGACAGCTGTATTTTATAAGATGTAAAAAAATCGTAAATGGCTTTTCAGATTTTCAGATTTGCACCCTTTACTATTTTTTATATACCTTTTTTATCATTTCCATTCAAAAGAAAAAAATATTTATTTTAATATTTATTATAACTGAATGTTTCACATATATCTTAAAAAGTTATCAGAAAGTTTACTATATATAGGGTGGGGAGATAAAAAACAACGGAATAGTGAGATAAATATGTTGCAGGACTATGCAGCTACTATACAATGACTATGCAATTTTTAAAAACTTAAAACGATTTTAACTTTTTTGGCGGGTATTTTTTAGCATTTGTTATGCACTTATTATACACTAACTATACAAAAATTTTTAAAGGTGGGCATTTCATCACACCCACTATCTTTTAATCTTTATCTAAAAATTCTTCAATATTAGCTGATGTTGTCTTACTACTGCCTGATAATAAATTTTGTCTGAATAAGTTGATAATTGCTGCTGTAAAATAATCACCATAAGGAAGGTCTCCACTCTCTACAAGGCTTGCTAGTGTATTATCTTTTATATAAAGCGTATTTTTTGGATGATATAATGTTTTACCATATAATATATGATTACTGCTTTCTATATAGCCTTTTGCTTCTAATATTTTTAATTTCTTTCTTAATATTTGAAATGATTTATTCCATAAACACAAATGTTTTAAATCATATATAGAAAGTCCTTTTTATATTCTGATTTATCATAATAGTATAGAAGCTGATTTAGAATACTTGTTTATTCATAGCTTGTTATACTATCAAGTAATTCTTTATAAACAGGAATTATTATATGTGATTTAAAAACTCTACCAATACTATTATTTATATTAATATTGGTATAAGTTATAGTATCAGGTTGGAGTATATGACTATGCAAGTTTATAGCCCGATGTAGTGTATTCAAACTTTATTATAAAGGGAATAAAAAAATTAATAAGCGACTATTTATTTAGAACCATTAAAGAAATGGTGCCCAGAGACGGAATCGAACCATCGACACGAGGATTTTCAGGCGATGTGCCTATTACTTGCTTTTATACCTTGATTATTATATAATATGTTTGGTAATATGTTATGGAAAAATCATAGAACACTTCCTTTTAATTTCTTCGCAAATCAAATAAAACATAATTTATTGATTGCGTCAAGCTCTTTTTTGCTGTCATTCGCTAAATATTTTTGTGTCATCATAATTGAGCTATGACCTAACATATTAGAAATGGTTACAATATTCACATTATTATACAGTAATGTATTTGCAAATGTTCGCCTTAAATCGTGAAATCTAAAATTTTCTATACCTGCTTTTTTTAAAGCTGTTCTAAATGCTCTTTTTATATAATTATACCTAAATATATAAGTATCATTGTTTTTGTGCATATATTTATTTAATTCATTCATCAAGTCTTGATGTAAATATATAAGCTGGCTTTTGCCTGATTTTGTTTCGCTTCCGTCAAGCTGGTAGACATTATTTTTTATATTAGACCTTTTCATATGAATAATATTGCTGTATCTCATACCAGTATATAGAGCTACAAGCACAATATAGTATAATTCTTCATTCTTGCTTTGTTTACAGGCTTCAAGCAGTGCTTTTATTTCACTATTATTTAAAGCTCTGTCCCTATTTACTTCTTTAAATTTTTTAGTGTGCTTTGCTGGGTTATAATTAACTACTTTATCTTTAATTGCTGTATTAAAGATATGATTTAATAATGACCTGTAACGATTTTGTGTTGCCTGCTTAATATTCCTATCATTTTTTAATAGATTAAAAAAATTTACAATATCATTTTCTGTAACATCAGTTATATTTTTGTTTACAAACTCATAATGTAGAATTATATTTAATTTACCTAATAGTTTGTTAAAATTTTTTTCCTTTTTAGCGTTTTTCTGAAAAGGTATATAATGACTATTTATATACTCTTTTAATGTGATATGATTAAAATTTGACAAAATAGCAGATGATAAAATATTTATTTGTTGCAATACTTCTAAACTATCCATTTTAAATACTCCAAAAAAATAATATAAATTTTAGCGGCTAAAATATTTTGTAGTTGTAGAATAAGCAAAAGAATTGCCAAGAAGTATTATTTTTTATATGGTGTAAGTAAAAAAAAGACTTGAATTTATATAAAATATTGATTATATTAAGAGTAGCACAGGGGACTGGGTTGGCAGTCCTCGCTGGCTATTCAGTTTAAAGCAAACTAAAATAACCACTTAGCCGGTAACTGAGTGGTTATTTTTTTATGTAAAAAATTATGACTGCTAAAAAAAGCACACATAATGAATATGTGATATGATTTTCATATATCATAGGCTACTCCTTTCTATCATTTAAAGTTGAGAAAAGAGAACCAACCGATCCAGTCGCACCTGTGCAGACCATTCAACTAAATAGCCATAGAAGAATAAACACCAAAAAATAAAAAATTACAAGTTAAAATACTTATCCCCAGATAATCCACAATGCTTTTTTAGTATTTTCAAATGTTTATGTCAACCTGCTTAACGATTAAGCAGACAGGCAATTATATAAAATTTTAGCCGCTAAAATTTTTATATATTAAATTTTGCTTTTATCTGTTCCAATATTTGCCTTATTTCCTTTTTGATTTTCTCATTATTATTGATAATTTTATCAATCATTTTTTTATTAGGTTCTTCAAGTTCCATAATATACATTTTTAAAAGCCCTGTATTTTTACCCAGCAGACCAGCAAGCCGTCTAATATCATTTAACTTAACTTTGTCTAAATAACAGGGTATTTCTACATCTGTAATTAAACGGCGAATATAATCCGACTGTGTAATATACCCAACTTTTTCAACCTTGCTTTTTAAAAGTTCTTTTTCTTCTGGTGTTAATCGTAGTTTAAACCACTTATCTTTTTTATTCATAATAAAAATATCCCCCTTTCGTTCTTTTCAAAAGAACCAAGATAAAACTAGAGCATTTATGCGAATTGTTTCCCGTGAATGTGCCCACATTCACCCATCTTGCCTGTAAATTGCAACCGATAAAAGCTGATTATATATATTGTGCTACTGATATATACTGATAACAACTGAACTTATGTAATAATTATATAAATATTTATGAAAATTTTTGATTATTAACTTATATCAATAAATATGTTCAGTTGGTATCTGTATATACTAGTAGGGAGTATAGATATGAAAAAAGAACAAAGTTTATATGACGAGCTAATTAGTAAAAATAAATATAATATATTAAGAAGTTTTTTAGAAAAAAATAAAAATGATATATTAAAGGCTCTTAATGATAAAGTAAGATATATACATATATATGAAGTATTTATTGAAAGAACACAATTAGATATTGATTATAAATATTTTTGTCAATTTATTTCAGAATTTAAAAAGAAATACATTTATAACCTAACAGAAGCAGAATATAAAAAACAAATGCAGGCAATCAGTCAAGCAGGTATCACCACACCAGAGAAAAAAGTAGAGATAGAACAGCCGAAAATTTTAGCGGCTAAAATTTCGGAATCAGAGCAACCAGTACAACCAAAAGAGCAGGAAAAAGCAGAAACTAAAAAAGATGTTCCAGCGGATGAAAAGCCAAGTGGCAAAATTCCAAAATGGAAAGAAGCAGGGTTTAACTCATTAAATGAATATTTTAAATATTTAAAAAGTCAACCAAAATCAATGGAATTAAAAGAAGAGTTTATTTGGAAACCGACATAAAAGTAAATGCAAATTAAGTATAAAATACTTAAAATATAACTATTAAAAGGAGAAACAGAAATGAGAAAAAATTTTCATTTTATCTTACAAGGAAAGGGTGGAGTAGGAAAAACAACAGTATCAACCTTTATTACACAGTATTTAAAAGATTATCTAAAACAGGATTATATGGCAATAGATACTGACCAGGTAAACGCCAGCTTTGCAAAATTTAAAGCCTTAAATGTAGAAACTATTAATGTTATGCAGGATAACATTATAACAGATGCAGGCTGGGAAAATTTAACATATAAGCTGATAAATACAGATAAATCAAATATTATAATTGATAATGGGGCTAGCTCATTTGTTCCACTATTAACTTATGCATATGAAAATAATATATTTGATGTGCTTACAGCTGATGAAAACTATTACACAGGAAATGCATTTATTCATATAGTGATAGCAGGCGGAGAAGGACTATCGCACACGCTGGCAGGAATTAATATGATATGTGAAAAGTTTAATCAAGATAAAGTGCAAATAGTAGTATGGATAAATAACTTTTTAGGAAAAGTAGAAACACAAGATAAAAAAATAACAGATTACCCAGAATATAAAAATAATGAAAGTAAAATATTAGCAGTGGTTAGAATACCAACATATAAAGGGGATTTATTTAAAAAAGATTTATCCGATATGCTTACAAATCACAAAACATTTGAAGAAATGAAAAATGATACATCTGTATTTATTATGAGTAGAAGCAGATATGTAAAAATGCAAAAAGAAATGTTTGAAGAACTTAATAATGTTGATTTTATTTTTGAAGAAGAATAAAAATTAAATATGAAAAAATATCATAAAATATTATTAATATTGATAGGTATTCTAGTAATATTATCAATTATAAACTTAATTATATGACTACAAAAATTACACTTATAACTACAAAAAGTAGACTAAAAAATATTATAAAATACCATAAAAAACCTTGATAAATAAGACTTTTTATGATATAAATAATAATCAGCTGTAAAGAAATTTTACAGTTTGATGTTTGAAAATTTAATAGGAGGTGCGAATGGGTAAAAAAGAAAAAATAGCTCTTTTAACCAAAATACTTGAAGCTGTTACAGCAGCTATCAAGCTATTAAAAGAGCTGTTATAACTCTTAAAAACCAAAGGGCTACAAGTTAGCCCTGCGGTTTATACCCATAATATAAAAGCATTCCTATTAATTGTCAAGCAAAAGAAGCCCTGTATAGTAATTATATTATGCAGGGCTTTATTTTGCCCTGTCCGCTGTGTTTTGCTGGTGGATAGTAATATAATTATATATTTATATGCTATCTCGTTATACGGGCGAAAATTTAAAAAAATCAGCGGTCAAAAATTCTACTCTGCTTAAACTGTCTAGCTTTATTTAAAATATTTACATCTGCTATATATCATTTTAAATTTTAAAGATTATCTACTATACATTTTAAAAAACATCTGCCAGCAAATAATCATATATGCAGTATTAAAAATAATCCAGCAATCATACATCATAAAACTTGAATGTGGGATATACTCTTTTTTTTTAATTTTAAAAATTCTTCCTTTTTTTCTTTGGCGTTATAAATAATATAATAAATATATAATACCTTTTTATTTATATATTCTTTATATAGAGTGTATTAAAAATTGCGAGTAGTGTATGAATTTTTGCGAACTGCTGATATAAAAAAACACCAAATAAAAAATTATTTTCTTTCTTTGGTGCCAGCTTTCTACACAATTTTTACATAATACACCAGGAATAAAATTTATAATTTAAATTTTCCTGGTATATCGTTATTTTTGATTAATTTAAGAGTAGATAGTATTATATTGTTTGGGATGTTTTGGTTATTCTGGTTATGCTGTTTGGTGTTTCATCAGCGGTTAAGTCTTAAAAATCAACTGCCTTAATTCCTGCTCTTTATCGGGCGGGAAGTGCTGCCGTAATTGCTGGATAGCTCTTTTATATATTCTTGCTGTAATACTTTCTGTTATGCCTAACTTTTCCCCTATTTCTTTAAATGTTAGACGATGACTATCATAACCAGTATATTTTTTTATTATTAATATGCTTCTTTCATCTAATACATTGAAAAGTTTATTTATGCCTGTATTTGTATCATATTCTATATCTATCTGTTCCAGCTCTGTATTTTCTTTAATAAGAAAATTACTACATAAAGCATCTGTAGTATAGTTATTTATTATGTTCAAATAACTATATTCATCACTAATTGATGTAATACAGATACTATAATCTCTTTTATCTGGTGCGATATCTTGCTGCTTATGTGTTTTTATATTATCCCTTTTATAATACATATAATCTTTTAATTTATACAATAGTTCACTATATAGACTATCTATGCTAAATTTTTCATTATCTGTCATATCAGTAATATTGTATTTTTTTAAAATTTTATATATAATATACAATGCTTCCTGATAATAGTCTTCCAATTCAATATAATTTACTCCTGCCCTGCTTTCAAAATAATATTTACTTAATGTACCCTTGTGTTTATTTATATATTTCTCTGCTTCTTCCCAGTAAATTTTATTTAATACCTTACTGCTTTCTTCATTAAGTAAGTTATTTTGAAATTTATATATAAACCTTTTAGCCTTTCTTTTAGATAAGTTTTTTGACAAATCCGCAAGCTCTTTATATTCTTTTTTTATTGCTCTTGGATTTGTATATTTTTCTAAATCTATATTATGGATTAAATATATGATTATTTGCTTTAATATATAATAATCTGCTGTGCCTGCTTCAAACATTTTTTTTATGATATTTTTAAAATTGGTTAGTGAGTAGTTAATGTGCCAGTCTATATTATATTTATCTGTTTTATGCTTGTATATATAATATGCCATCCGTTTTAAATATTCTTCATAATATTTTACTAGCTCATCAGTATATTTATTTATATCTTCAAGGCTGTAATTAGTTATGATTTTATCTGTATTAATAATATATGTATTTATATTATTACTGCTTTCAATTGTTATATAGTTATCTTCTTCAAGCTGATTTAAAACATTGCGGATAGATGTTTCAGAATTATTTACACCCAGCATTATTTTTAACTGATATACTGATATAGTAATCTCATTTATGCCACTTAATACATAAGTTCTAAATTTATTTATAATCATTGCCATTAAGTAATGGAATTCATAGTTTAAATCCTGCCCTTCTATTATACCTAATATTTTATTATTTTCTTCTGGTGCAGATGTCAGGCTGTCAGAAACTGTATATAAATCTTGATTATAGATAATCTTATTGTTTTTATACTTTTTGATTAAACCAAGTTCTATAAGCTGCTCCAGCTTAACCCTTATTGTCTGTTTTGTTTTCTCATTTAATGACAGCCGTTTTATGTCATTCAATGTCATATATTCTTTTTTAGAAAATATCATTTGATTAAGCAGGACAGCAAGTTCTAAATCTTTCGTCAATTCCAGTAAATAATCACGCACTGGGATTTGTATAGAATTATATAAATCTGCATTGTGAAAGCGGATTTGCTTTTGGCGTCTTTCAGCGGTTACCATATAGCACCACCAAAAGAGATAAACGATAAATTGTAGTGTTGAATATACCGCCTATTAAATAATAGGCGGTAAAATCTACAACTAGAAGCTAGGAAGTTATAAAAATTTGCGAAGAAATTTATAAAATTGCTTCTAGCTAATAATAACCCTGTATTAATAGTAAACTATCAACCAGGTATAAAAGAAGTGCCCAGAGACGGAATCGAACCATCGACACGAGGATTTTCAGTCCTCTGCTCTACCGACTGAGCTATCTGGGCATTACCTGTTTTTATTAGGTTTGAGAATATAACCATATATTTTATTTTTAGTCAAGTATTTTTTTAAAAAAAATAAATTTTGTAAAATCTAAAAACGATTGCAACATTTTAAGCAGTTGTTTAAGTTCTCATAAAATATATCATTAGCCGATTTATAATTAAATAATTTTCTAGGATAATTATTCATCCAGTCTTGTATTTTTTTAATATAAGCAGCTGAAAAGTTTTTAATATCAGTTTTCTTTTTAATAAATTTCCTTATAAGTTTATTATTATTCTCATTACTTCCCCTCTCCCAAGAGCAATAAGGGTGAGCATAATAAATAGTTGTTCGTTTAGATACTTTATCATACACTGATTTTTCTAAACCTGCCATATCTAAAAATTCTACACCATTATCTACTGTTATGCTCTTAAATATTAAGCTGAATTTATCTTTATACTTTCTTTCTAACTTATCTAATGCTGCTATTATACTTTTCTGTGTTTTATTTCTTAATTTGATTATTATTTCAAACCGTGATACTCGTTCTGTAAGCACCAGTAAGGCTGATTTACTGCCTTGTTTGCCCACCACTGTATCCATCTCCCAATTGCCATATAGTCGCTCTTTCAGTTCAAATGGTCGTTCGTCTATACTTCTGCCGCGTGTATTATTATAGGCTGTTCGTGGATTACTTTTACATTGTTTAGTATATTTTCTATATTCTATACTTTCTAATAGTCCTAATGATATATAGTTATATATTGTTTGGGTACTTATTGTTGATATACACTGATGCCTTAACTCTCCAGATATAACATCTGGGGAATACTTCTCATCTAACTTACTCTGTATATAGTCTAATAAGCCATATTCAATGTTATATTGTAATTTCCTACCTGTTTTACTCATTAAACCTTGCCTTATATTTAGAGAATAGTATGCACTATATTCTTTCCTTACACTCAAGTCACTGTTGAGAAATTCCACTGTCCCTCGCTTTATTTCTCGGTATATCGTGCTTTTAGACCTGCATAATATCTACGCTATTTCCAACACACTAACTTTGGATTTCAACAGACCTTCTAATTTATAACACTCAAATGCATTTAAGTGTTTATTTTTACGATTTTTTGGTGTAGTATCCATTTGTGGTTGTTACCTCTCTTACTCTATTTTTTGGCTAAAAAATATTATTTTATTTAAAGAGTTTTAACAACCACTTTTTTATTTATTCACTTTTTCGCAATCGTTTTTAGAATTTACCAAAAAAATAAATTTTTTTTATTACATCATACTAAAAGCCTGATATAATAATACTTTTTACAGATTATCACAAAAGTATATCAGTTGTTTTATAATATTGCTTTACAAAGATAAAGCTAAATAGTAAAGTATATTGTTTAAAATAAAATATTGGAGTTTAAGTATGCCTAAAAGGGAAGATATTAAAAAAGTATTAATTATTGGTTCAGGTCCTATTGTAATAGGTCAGGCCTGCGAGTTTGATTATTCTGGTACTCAGGCTTGTAAAGCATTAAAAGAACTTGGTTATGAAGTAGTGCTTGTAAATTCAAACCCTGCTACTATTATGACAGACCCAGATACAGCAGATATTACATATATAGAGCCTTTAAATGTAAAAAGACTTGAAGCTATTATTGAAAAAGAAAGGCCAGATTCTCTTCTTCCAAGCCTTGGCGGGCAGACAGGCTTAAACTTAACAATGGAGCTTTCTAAAGCCGGTATTTTAGATAAGTATAATTTGGAAGTTATTGGTATTAACCTTGAAGCAATAGAACGAGGTGAAGATAGGATTATTTTTAAGGAAACTATGGAAAAAATTGGTGTTGATATGCCTAAAAGTATTCCTGCATATACTGTTGAAGAAGCAGAAAAAATTGCAAATGATTTAGGATATCCTGTTGTTGTCCGCCCAGCTTATACTCTTGGCGGAACAGGTGGCGGGTTAGTATATAATGCCACAGAGTTAAGAAAAATTGCATCTAACGGTATTGCAGCTTCTATGATTAATCAAGTATTAATAGAAGAAAGTGTTGCAGGCTGGGAAGAGCTGGAGCTTGAAATTGTAAGAGACAGCAAAGGGCAGATAATTACAGTATGTTTTATTGAAAATATAGACCCAATGGGTGTGCATACTGGAGACAGCTTTTGTGCAGCACCTATGCTTACAATCAGTGAAGATGTGCAAAACCGTCTGCAAAAACATGCATGGGATATTGCCCATAATGTAGGTGTTACTGGCGGAACAAATGTGCAGTTTGCTCATGATCCAAAAACAGACAGGATAGTTATTATTGAAATAAATCCAAGAACTTCCCGTTCTTCAGCTCTTGCATCTAAAGCAACAGGGTTTCCTATTGCATATATTTCAGCAAAACTTGCAGCAGGACTTACGCTTGATGAAATACCACACTACAAATTTGGCACACTTGATAAATATAAACCTAATGGTGACTATATTGTTATAAAATTTGCTCGCTGGGCATTTGAAAAATTTCCACAGGAAGAAGATGTGCTTGGCACTCAAATGAAAGCAGTTGGCGAAGTAATGAGTATAGGCTCTACTTATAAAGAAGCATTTTTAAAAGCTATCCGTTCTCTTGAAAATGGCAGGTTTGGTTTAGGCAACTTAAAAGAATATAAAAGCAAGAGTTTAGATGAATTAAGAAGCCTTTTATACTGTCCATCAAGCCAAAGGCAGTGGATAATGTATGAAGCTATGAAAAAAGGCATGACAATAGATGAGCTTCACAATATTACAAAAATCAAGCACTATTTCCTTGAAGAAATGCAGGCAATTGTTGATATGGAAAATACAATTTCATCTTATACTATTGTTTCTCTACCTGATAATGTATTATACAAAGCTAAACAATACGGCTTTTCAGATAAATATATTGCAGACCTGTTAAAAACTAAAGAAAAAACAGTTAGAGAACGCCGTCATGATATGGGTATAAGACCTGTATTTTTACCTATTGGTGTATCAGGTGTTCCAAAAGATGAAAAAACTGGTTTTTCAAGTGCATGTTATTATTATTCTACATATAATAGAGAAGATACATCATCAACTGCACAAGTATCAAATGATAAAAAGAAAGTTATGGTGCTTGGAAGCGGTCCAAACAGAATTGGTCAGGGTATTGAGTTTGATTACTGTTCTGTTCATGCTGCATTTGCTATGAAAGAAGCAGGGTATGAAACTATTATTGTTAACTGTAATCCGGAAACAGTATCAACTGATTATGATACATCAGACAGGCTTTATTTTGAGCCATTAACAGTGGAAGATGTTATAGAAATATATAACTATGAGAAACCAGAAGGTGCCATTGTTCAGTTTGGTGGTCAGACTCCATTAAATATTGCTAAAAAACTTGAATCAGCAGGTGTTAATATGCTTGGCACTAAACCAGAAGTAATTGCATCTGTTGAAGACAGGGAACTTTTTGCAAGACTTATGGATAAATTAAATATTAAAATGCCTGAGGCTGACACTGTATCTGATATTGCTAATGTTGAAAGTGTTGCTGCAAAAATAGGCTATCCTGTAATTATTCGCCCATCTTATGTGCTTGGCGGCAGGGGTATGGCTATAATCAATAATGAAAGTGAATTAAAAGAATATTTAGCTCAGGATATAGAAGTAAGCAGCAGTAAGCCACTTCTTATAGACAGATTTTTAAACAATGCTCTTGAATGTGAAGCAGATGCACTTTGTGACGGTAAAGAAGCATTTGTGCCTGCTGTTATGGAACATATAGAACTAGCAGGTGTTCACTCTGGTGATTCTGCATGTGTTATTCCACCAGTCCGTTTAACAGAGAAACAGCAGGAAACAATAAAAAGTTATATGGAAAAAATAGCTGTAGAACTTGGAGTTATAGGCTTAATCAATGTGCAGTTTGCTGTTGAAAATAATGTTATATATGTGCTAGAAGCAAACCCTAGGGCATCAAGAACTGTGCCTATTGTTTCAAAAGTATCTGGCATTCCAATGGCTAAAATTGCAACATTATTAATGGAAGGCAGAAGCCTTGCATCTTTTAACCTTAAAACACCAGAATTTGATTTTTATGCAGTAAAACAAGCTGTTCTTCCATTTAATAAATTCCCTAATACAGACCCAGTTTTAGGACCTGAAATGAAATCAACTGGTGAAGTTATGGGGATTGCAGATACTTTTGATTATGCTTATTATAAAGCAGAAGAATCAGCAGGGCTTTATATGCCTTTAAAAGGAACAGTTCTGCTTTCATGTGATAAAAAAGATGATAAACTTTTAGAAACTGCTAAAATTTTAGAAGAAACAGGGTTTAAAATTGTAGCTACAAAAGGCACTCATACATTTTTACAGGAAAATAATGTTAAATCAGAATTTATATTTAAGGAAAGCGAAGGCAGGCCAAATATTACAGATTTAATTATAAATGGTGAGCTTAATTTAATTATTGATACTCCGGGAAACAAATCATTAAAAAGTGATGGTGCATTAATTAGAAAAAGTGCTGTAAAATATGGTATCCCTTATGTTACAACAATAGATGCTGCGATTGCAGCTGCAAGCGGTATAAAAGCAGCGCAAAAAGCTGTAAGCAGATTAAGGAGCCTGCAGGAAATCAATAAAAGAGGATAATTATGCAAAAACTATTATCATATAAGACATTTTGGTTTGCAGCTGCATTAATATTATCTATAACAACAGATTTTCCAGCTATTGGACTTATAATAGGTATTGCAATAGCACTTGTTTTTGGCAATCCTTTGAAGAATATTACAGGTAAAATATCTAAAAATCTGCTGCAGATTTCTGTTATACTGCTTGGCTTTGGTATGCAGATAGGTGTTATTTTAAAAGTAGGCTTTGCTTCAATAGGTATAACTTTTACAAGTATTGCCATAACAATGATTGCAGGGCTTTTGCTTGGCAGATTTTTTCATATTGAGAGAAATTTATCTATATTATTAACAAGCGGCACAGCCATATGCGGCGGCAGTGCTATTGCAGCTATGTCTCCTGCAATAAATGCAACTCAAGGGCAGACAGCAGTTGCAATGGCTGTTGTGTTTTTATTAAATGCTCTGGGGCTTATAATATTTCCACCACTTGGTCATCTTTTAGGTATGGATGAAGCTTCTTTTGGATTATGGGCAGCTATATCTATTCATGATACATCAAGTGTGGTAGGTGCTGCTGCTCAGTATGGTGCAGTTGCTGCAGGTATTGCTGTTACTGTTAAATTAACCAGAGCTTTATGGATATTTCCACTGGCTTTTGGTGCAGCAAGATTTAATAAATCAGAAACTAAGCCGCCTTTTCAATGGTTTTTAGCAGGCTTTTTACTTGCAGGACTTATTACTACTCTTTTTCCTGCTGGCAATGATATGTGGCATTCTTTATCAACTGCAGGCAGGCACTTAATGACTGGCACTTTATTTTTAGTTGGTGCAGGTCTTACTATGGAAGAATTAAGAAAAGTAGGAGTTCGCTCTCTGCTTGTATCTGTTATTTTGTGGATAATTATTACGATAGTTTCTCTTGCAGCAATTTCTACGGGTATATGGTATATTTCCCCTGATATATTAAAATAGGTTAGGTTATGAGTGATACATTAAATCCTTTATTATTAGCTTTTATGGCAGGACTTTTTACATGGGTTATGACTTCAGCTGGTGCTGCATTAGTATTTTTATTCAAAGAAATAAATAAAAATATATTAAACATTATGCTTGGCTTTGCAGCAGGTGTGATGGTTGCAGCATCATTTTGGTCATTATTACTTCCTGCAACAGAAATTGCAAAAGAAGAGAATATGGTTGAATGGATGCCTGTAATTATTGGTTTTGCAGCAGGTGGTGCATTTCTTATACTTATGGATAAAGTGCTGCCACATTTACACCCTAATTCAAAAGATGGCAGTCCTGAGGGTATGCCTTCTAATTTAAGAAAAAGTATACTGCTGGTTTTTGCAATTACTCTGCATAATATTCCAGAAGGGTTTGCAGTTGGTGTTGCCTTTGGTGCTATGGCAAATGAAGGGGTAACATTTGCTGCTGCAATAGTTGTTGCATTAGGTATAGGTATTCAAAATCTTCCAGAAGGTGCAGCTGTTTCAATACCTTTAAGAAAAGAAGGATATTCCCGCAGAAAAAGTTTTATGATAGGTCAGCTTTCAGGTGCAGTTGAGCCTGTTGCTGCTTTATTAGGTGCTTATTTTGCTATGAATATGGCATATCTTCTGCCTTATACATTATCATTTGCAGCAGGTGCAATGATATATGTTGTTGTGGAAGAACTTATACCAGAATCACAATCAGAAGAACATTCTCATGGAGCAACAATTGGCTCTATGTCTGGTTTTTTACTTATGACATTTTTAGATATTGCATTAGGGTAATTTATTTTTTATCTGATATAATAAGCCCTAAAATAATAAGTATTATACCAGCAAAAGAGTATAGTGTTAATTTTTCATCTAATATGATAATTGAAGATATAACAGTCATAACAGGTATGAAATAAATATAAATACTTGTTTTGACTGTTCCTAGAATTCTGACTGCCTGAGACCATGTTACAAAACATAATGCAGATGCCCCAAAGCCTAAAAACATAAGGTTTAAAATATTGCTGGGTATTATAAATGCTTTCATATCTGCTTTTATTCCTGTCCATAATAGATATGGAAGGGTAAAAAGCAGACCATAAAAAAAAATTTTTCTTGTAGACTGTATTGGATGAATATTTAAAAAACTTATTTTTTTTACAAAAAGAGAATAAACTGCCCAGGAAGCAGCTGCAAATAGTGCCAAAATATCACCTATTGGATTAAGTTCCAGCACAATAGTTTCATTAAATATAATCATAGCTGTCCCGCATAAAGCTAAAACTATACCTAGGAAAAAGAAAGGTTTTAATTTTTCATCTTTTAAAAAAAGATATGCCAATAAAGCAGAAATAAACGGGGAAATAGATACTAATAAACCAACATTAGATGCAAGAGTATATGAAAGAGCAGTATTTTCAAGAATAAGATATAAAAATATGCCAAAAAGTCCTGCAAGAATAAAAAGCAGCTCATTTTTAATATTATAGACTGGAGCAAATTTTGGATATATAATAAACAGTGCTGCAAACCCAAGTGAAAATCTTATAAAAAGAATTTCTGCAGGAGTGAAAGATGTAAGCAGTATTTTTGTAGATACAAAAGTTATGCCCCATATAAATACAGTTCCAAATGCGATTAAATGTCCGGTTAGTTCTTTATTCATATTTCCTCATAATTATTATATGCTTATAATACTAATATATTTATTTTACAAGAGATAAAAAAAGCCCCTGAAAAAATTTCAGGAGCCAGTTATGATATGGTTAATATTTTATAATTTATTTAGTTAAAGCAGCATTTGCAGCAGCTTGAGCACCTGCTATTCTACCAAAAGTAACTGTTTCAGAAATAGAGTTTCCACCAAGCCTGTTAGCTCCATGAACGCCACCAGTTACTTCACCAGCAGCATAGAAGTTAGGTATAGGTTTGCCGTTATTATCTATAACTTGTGCATCAGTGTTGATTTGAACACCACCCATAGTATAGTGGATACCTGGGGCAATTTCTATTGCAACAAATGGACCAGTTAAAACTTTTTTCTCTAATGTATCAGGTTTTTTACCGTATTTATCTTGTTTTGTATCAACTGCTTTATTATATTCTTCAACAGTTGCTTTCAAATTTTCTGCAGGAACATTGATAAGTTTTGCAAGTTCATCTAATGTAGCAGCTTCTTTTGCAAGGTTTAAATGGAAATATCCTTCAATTTGTTTTAAGCTTTTACGGATATTGTCATCTAATATTAAGTAAGCTGTTTGACCTTTTTGTTCTAATATAGCAGCAGAAACTTTATCACGAGTAGAAAGTTCATCAAAAAATCTATTACCTTCATGGTTTACCATAATAGCACCAACACCTCTAACTGCTTCTGTTATCAGTGTGCTGCTGCCTACAGCAATTGAAGGATGTATTTGGATTTGGTCCATATCTACAAATGATGCATTAGCTTCTTTTGCTAAATCAAGACCGTCACCAGTAGCACCTGGCTGATTAGATGTTGTCATACCTTTATAGTTTGGTTTATAAGAAGTCACTCTGTCAGCATTTGCAGAGAAACCGCCAGAAGTTAATATAACTGATTTTGCATGGATTTCATATAATCCTTTATGTTGACCATCAATAACTGCACCATAAACAGCACCTTTATCATCAACTAAAAGTCTAACTGCAGGAGAGTTTACTCTTACATCAAGATTGCTTTTATCTGCTGTATCTTTATAGATATTTACAAGATAACTTCCTACTGCTGCACCACCCATTGGAGCATGAAATCTTTTGTTAGTAGCACCGCCGCCAAAGTTTACAGCATTTAATTTAGCACCAATAGAAGTGAGCCATGCCATAGAATCTGCAGAATTATTTGCAAGAACATGAACTAAATCTGGGTTAGAAATGTTTTTACCGCCTTTCATAGTATCTTGAAACATTGTTTCTGCATCATCTTGAATATTTTGTTCTTTTTGGTAAGTAGTGCCTGCTGCATTCATACCACCAGCAGCAAGTTGAGAGTTGCCGCCAGGAATAGGCATTTTTTCAACTAAAATAACTTTTGCACCGTTTTCCTGAGCAGTTAATGCAGAAATAAAACCTGAACCACCTGCACCGATAACAAGAACATCAGTATTTTCTACAATATTAGATGAAGCATTATCATAAGCTGCAATATCTAATTTTTTAGGAAGTGGTTTAATTCCAACATGGCTTATTTGGTTAGAAAATGAGTGGCAGTTATTACAGTAAATTGCTGAAGGCTCATGACCACCATGGCATGCTGTGCAGTTAATTTTATCTAAGTGAGATTCATGTGGATTGATTTCTGTTTTATTAGTGATTGCAGCTACTGCTTTTAAATCACCATGGCATGAAATACAAGTAGCATTTACTTGTGTTTCTGCATCATCAAGTAATCCACTTTCACCATGGCAGTCAGCACATGAAATAGCAATATTTTTATCAGTCATGTGGCTGCCAGCTAAATATTTAGCTTTTTCGCCAGTAGTATATTGAGCATCATTCTGTTTGTCTAAGACATTAATAGTAATAAGCTCATTAACTACTGGTGTAACAACTGCTGCTGTAACTGTTTCTGTAACAGCTGGAGTTGATGAAGCATCTGTTTTATTTTCTGTTTGTTCAGTAGTCTGCTGTTTTTTGCAGGCAGTGAATGCGATTAAACAGATGGACAGTAAAATTAAGATTTTTTTAAGCATAATTCTCTCCTCAAAATATCATAGCAATAAAGTATGCTTATTTTATTTATAAGTCAATATTTTTTTAGTATAAAGTTAAGAAAAATATAAAGAATAAAACAAGGTTATATAAGTATTATAAGACTTATCAAAAAAACTTAGACAAGCTATATAAGCAGCTTATATGGAAGAAAATACAGCTGTAAGCATAAGAAACATCTAGTGATATTTTAGAAATTATTATAATAAGTGCCTGCAAATTATCAAGATGATGTAAAATACATAAAAAAGTGATATAATAAGGTTATATTGAGCTTGAAATATCGTGAAGTATCTTATAATTTTATATTAAAAAATTCAGCCCAGCTAAGCATTTTTGCTTTCTTCCTATTTGGTTGGGAAATGCTTGCGTCGCAAAAAAACACTCCCATTGAATTTTTAAATCACGCTCTGCCGAAACGAGTTCGTATATCGCTCACTTTCAGCTCGTCCTTAGCCTAAAATGAGAGGTATTTAGAATGTAAAAACTGCAAGAGTTTTAGAAATAGTATTTATATTTATTGAAACTTATAATATACAGATTATTCACTACACTCATAATGACAATGTGTGTGAATTTGCATAATAACTTATGTATGTAGATTTATCCAAAAATATAAGTTTATTATATAATATCGCTGTTATCACTATGTTTTACTGAACCAAAGGCGAAGTATCTAAAAATTAGATAGTTTAAATATTTTATGCATTACTGTAATATATAATTTAGATTTTTCGCTTTTAAAAATCAGGCTAAAAATAACTTATATGACAAAATTTTTGGATAAGTCCAAATTCCATTAGATACCTACTTCAATAATCTGGCTGTCAAGAATATCTGGCAGAACTTTTGGGTCTATTTCTACAAGCATTCCTTTTCTGCCGCCATTTATATATATTTTATCTAAATTAAGAATAGTTTTTTCAATATAAACTTTCATTTTAGTGCGAGTGCCGAAAGGGGATGTGCCGCCTACAAGATAGCCAGAATGTCGGTTTGCCACTTCTGCTTTACATGGCTGCACAGTTTTTGTATTCATAAACCTTGCCATATTTTTAAGAGATACTTCTTTATCCCCGTGCATAAGAATTATAAAATATTCTTTTCTATCATTTTCCATAATAAGAGTTTTAATAACATTATGTTCATTAACTCCTAATTCTTTTGCAGAAACTTTTGTGCCACCATGCTCTACATATTTATAAAATACAGGATTATATGGAATTTTTTTTTCATTTAAGTATCTTATCGCATTAGTAGAAGGAACTTTATCTTTCATAATTAAAAACTGTTATTCAAAAATAGTTTAGTGCGTTCATGTTTAGGGTTGTTAAATATTTCATCAGGTGTGCCGCTTTCAAGAATTTTACCATTAGACATAAATAATATTTTACTGGCAACTTCTTTTGCAAAGCCTATCTCATGGGTTACTATAAGCATAGTCATTTTTTCTTCTGCCAGCTGTTTCATAGTGTGTAATACTTCTTTTGTTATCTCTGGGTCAAGTGATGAAGTCGGCTCATCAAAAAGCATAATTTCAGGATTCATCATTAATGCTCTTACAATTGCTACACGCTGTTTCTGACCGCCAGAAAGCTGGTCAGGATATATTTCTGCTTTATCTAAAAGACCAACTTTATTAAGCAAAGCATGACTTTGTTCTTTAACAGCCCTGCTGTCCAGTTTTTTTACAATTTTAGCTGGTTTTTCTAAGTTTTTAATAACTGTCATGTGTGGGAAAAGGTTAAAATGCTGAAATACCATTCCCATTTTCATAGTGGCTTCTTTTACTATTTTATTTGGCATATATACACCATTTTTTACAAATATTTCGCCATCTACAGTAATTGTGCCGTCATCTATTTTTTCTAAATCAATCAAGCAGCGTAAAAGGGTGCTTTTGCCACTTCCAGATGAGCCTAATATAGCTATAACATCGCCTTCTTCAACAGTAAAAGATACATCTTTTAAAACATTAAGGCTGCCAAATGATTTTTTTAAATGAGATACTTCTATTATGCTCATAGTGATTTACTCGCATAGCTGAATTTTTTTTCTATTAATCTTAAAATTATGGTAAGTATTAGTATTAATAAAAGATACATTGCTCCAGCAATAACAAGTGGAAATACTGATGCATCTCTTGTAACTGCTGTTTTTGCTACATAGCTTATTTCTGCAATGCTTATAACTGTAAGAAGTGATGTATCTTTTACTAATGTAATAGATTCATTACTTAATGCAGGAAGACTTACTCTTATCATTTGTGGTATAATAACATAGATAAATGTTTGTATTTTATTAAGACCTAAAACTTTTGCAGCTTCATTCTGACCTTTGTCTATTGCCATTAAGCCACCCCTGAATATTTCTGCAAAATATGCTGCATAGTTTAATATAAAGGCTATTAATGCAGCAGGAAGTCTTTCCATTGTAATATATGGACCAATTAAAGGGATATATGGCATGGCAAAATATACAAAGAAAAGCTGTAATATTAATGGTGTGCCACGCATTATTGTAATATAGATATTTACAAGCCAGCCAATAGGTCTAAATTTTGACCTGCCAAGCAGTGTTACAAAAAAACCAAGGGGTATAGAGGTTATAATAACTATAAAGAAAACTAAAACTGTTGTTTTAGCTCCTTGCATCATAGTTAATGTAATATTTAAAATGTAATTGCTATCCACTAAAAACCTCTTACCCTTGTGTTTTAATAATTATTTAAGCACTATATCTTCGCCAAACCATTTTTTAGATATTTCAGAAGATGTGCCATCTGCTGCCATATCTGCTAATATTTTTTCTACTTTATCTTTTAATTCTGTATTGCCTTTTTTAAATGCAATCGCATAATATTCTTCATCAAAAGAATCATTTAATATTTTATATAAGTTTGCACTTTTAGAAATCATATATCGTGCTACAACTTCATCCATAACAACAACATCTATTCTGCCTATATTTAAGTCAGTTAAAGCAAGAACATTATTTTCATAAGTAACTTGAGTAAGTTTTTCAGAAACAGGGTCTTTTTCTAAAGCTGCAACAGCTGTTGAGCCAGTTTGAAGCCCTACTTTTTTGCCTTCTAAATCCGCTTTTGCATTAAGTGGTGAATTTTGATTTGTAATAATTACCATTCTATTAGCAAGATATGGTTTAGATAATGTCATAGCTTCTTCTCTTGCAGGGCTTACACTTAAACCATTCCAAATACATGAAATTTTACCAGTGCTTAATTCCAGCTCTTTAGATGCCCAGTCAATAGGCTGAAGTTTAATCTCCATACCTAATCTTTTTGTAACTTCTTTTGCCATATCAATATCAAAGCCAACTATTTCATTATTATTATCACGGAAACCCATTGGCGGAAAGCTGTCATCAAGTCCTACAATAAAAAGATTTGCAATATTATTGGTTTCTGTAGTATTTTGTGCTGAATTTGTATCTTTTTTACAGCCTGCTGCAAGCACAGATACAGCAATTAAAGTTAAAATAATAAATTTTTTCATTTTTCACCCTTAATAAAATATAATTAATCAAAGAAACACTTTACCATAATGTATGAAAAAATCAATGAATAATTGCAGATGTTTTATGAAAAATAATTTATATATCTTATTTTATAAAGAAAAATTGTAAAATATTTTGCAAAACTATTGTTTTATAAATATAAATTTGATATAAAACACTATATTAAGGAGTTAATATGATAGATATTCAAAGCATAAAACTTTTAATGGCAGGTAGAGCAGGTGTTTATGGTCTTTTAGCTGATATTTTTACAGCACCAGCAGATATGGAAATGATATATAATTTGTGTAAATATTTATATGATTTAACAGAATCTGTGGAAGTAATTGATGAGCAGGAAGAGATAATGCAGGGGTTTAAGGGGCTTGCATTGTGGTATCAAAATGCTCAAAAAGCAGAAAAGTCATGGGTTGAAGCAAAATTAAAAGAAGAGTTTATATCTGTTTTTAAAAATCCTGCAGGCTCTATTGGTATTATTTTCCCAAATACTGAAAATATTGATGAAGTTTATAATAAATATGGCTATAAACCTGAATTTAAAAGCGGTGGATTAAATGAAATGCTGTCATTTTTAAGCTATATGTCAATAGAAACAGCTAAACAGGATAATCATGAAACAGTTTCAGAGTATGCAAAATCTCAGCTTTTATTTTTAGATACATATATTATGCCTTATATTTCAGGCTTTTGTGAAGCATTATATGAAGCTGTGCCAAATTATGGTATATTCCAGTATATAGCAGTTATTTTGCACGGCTTTCTTATGCTTGATGAGCCAACATTAAAATATTTTTAATTTAACAGCCCGTTATCTACATAATACCGCATTGCTCCCGGGTGAATTGGAGCAGTATTATATTTAAGCATTTCTTTAATATCTAAGTTTTTAAAAGATGGGTGCAGTGTTTTTAATATATGCAGATTTTCAACTATTTCTTTTGCTATTATATAGGCTGCATAGTTTGATGTTTTGCTGGAAGTAACAATAGATGTCATAACACTTAATGTTTTTGTGCTGTTAGGGTTATTAGCTTTTGGATAAACTGATTTATTAATTTCTGTAATTTTATAATCAGGGTATTGTATTAATAATTTATTTGCATTAGTAATATCTACAAATCGTATTTTAGTTGTTTCTGAAAGCTGTTGTATAGCATACAAAGGCAAAATAGAGTTTATAAAAAATCCGTCTAATCTTCCGTCCTGCAGCATTATAATAGTTTCTTTTAAACTTGTGCTTTGGTTGTCATAATTTACGGTATAGTTATCAAGTCCGTAAGAGTTTAAAATTAACTGGCTGTTATAATATGTATTTTCACCAATTATACCTATATTTATATTTTTATTCTGCAAATCCATTAATGTTTTTATTTTAGATTGTTCGCTGACTATTAACTGCATAATTTCTGGTGCAAGGCTTATAATAGAGCGTAAATCATACTGAGGTGCGTTTTCCCATTCTCCAAGACCTTTATATGCTCTATACTGGACATCATTTTCAACAATACCAAGCATTAATTCACCACTTAATACTTTGTCTATATTATAAACAGCACCTTCTGTTGCTATAACATCAGGGGTCAGTTTATGTATTTTAGAATTAATATTTAATATTTTGCCAATAGATATACCAATAGGATATAAACCACCGCTTTTATCTCCAGTGCCTATTGTAAGCTGAACAGATTTCATCTGCCCTTGCTGAGCATAAAGTGTGCTGGATAAAATCAGCAGAAAAGCAGCAAAAAATAAAATAAATTTTTTCATATATTCACCAGAATATTATAAATATGTAGTATATTAGAGAATATATGATGGAAAATCAAGTTTTTAAATGAAACATCTTGTTTTTTATAAATAATTTTATGTATAATATATAAATTTTTTTTAAAAAGGAGTATTTATGGTAACAGATAAACTTCCAAAAGCTGTGATATATAAAGATGGTAAACTTTCATTTTTAGACCAGACAAAACTACCAATGTATGAAATATATGAAGAACAGCATACACCAGAGCAGATATATAATTCTATTAAAATGCTTAAAGTCCGTGGTGCTCCTGCTATTGGTATTGCTGGTGCTTATGGTTTAGTTGTATCTGTAAAAAAGTATATTAATGAGCCTGTTGATAAATTTATTATGGAGTTAAAAAAGACAGGTGAATATTTAAATTCTTCAAGACCTACTGCTGTTAATTTATCATGGGCAGTAAATCGTATTATACAAAGGGCAGAAAACAGCTTTTTTAATTCTAGTAATGAATTATGGTATGAATTAGAAAGGGAAGCAGAAAATATTTATAATGAAGATAAAAAGATATGTGCAAATATTGGCAGGTATGGAGCAGAATTAATTTATGATAATTTTGGCATACTTACTCACTGCAACGCTGGAGCATTAGCTGTTTCAGAACTGGGAACTGCACTTTCACCAATATATACAGCATTAAATGAGGGCAAAACTTTTAAAGTATATGCAGATGAAACAAGGCCGCTTTTACAAGGAGCAAGGCTTACAAGCTATGAATTACAAACAGCTGGTGTTGATGTTACATTAATCTGTGATAATATGGCAGCTTATGCTATGAGTAAAGGTTTAATAGATGTTGTAATAGTAGGCTGTGACAGGGTGGCTGCAAATGGAGATACAGCTAATAAAATAGGCACAATGAATGTGGCAGTGCTTGCAAATTATTTTAAAATACCTTTTTATGCAGCATGTCCTTCATCTACCTTTGATAATATGACATTAACAGGTAATGATATAGTAATAGAGCTAAGGGACAGCAGTGAAGTTACTCATTTTGGTGGTGTGCAGACTGCTCCAGATAATATGAAAGTATTAAACCCTGCATTTGATGTAACACCAAATGAGTTAATAACTGGCTTTATTACAGAATATGGCATTATTAAGCCACCTTATGTTATTAACCTTGAAAATATATTACATAAAGGCAGGAAATAATAATGAATTATGCAGCAGATATATGTGAAATAGGAAGAAGAATGTATCAAAGAGAGCTTGTAGCTTCAAATGATGGCAATATTTCAATAAGAATTGATAAAAATAAAGTGCTTATTACACCAACTCTTACAAGCAAAGGATTTATGAAAGAAGAAGATATTATTATGATAGATTTAGATGGAAATGTAATCAAAGGCAGTAAAAAGCCATCTTCTGAATATCTGCTGCATACAACAGTATATAAAATGAGAGATGATGTAAATGCAGTTGTCCATGCTCACCCAGTAACTGTTTCTGCTTTTGCAATTACAGGCAGGGCGGTAGATATGAGCTATATGCCAGAAGCATTTATGTCATTAGGTCTATTTCCTGTTGCAAAATATGCAAGACCGGGAACAGAAGCACTTGCTAAATCAATAGAGCCATTTGTTAAAATCTGCAATGGCTGCCTGCTTGCAAATCATGGTGCAGTATCATGGGCAAAAGATGTGTATAGTGCCTATTATCTTATGGAGCAGTTAGAGTTTTACTGTAAAACTTCTATACTTGCAGAAAGAATAGGCACTCCAAATATTATTCCTGTGATTTAAGAGTATTTAAAAATTCTTCTGTAAGTTTTTTATCATATTTTACAAATTCATTCATTATACCAGAAACTGCATAATAAAGGTTGCTTTCTGGTTGAGTTATCTGCTCTTTTAGATATACTGTAAACTCATTTATCCATGTAAGAATATGAGCCTGCAAAAAATTATACTGTTCCTGTAGAATATTCAAAAGTTTATCTTTATTTTCTTCTTCTAAAAATTTAACAAAAAGTGCGTTGATTTGCTGCATATAAAGCATTTCTATGCTTATATGGTCTAAAGGATAAGTATTTTCTTCTGGTGGCAGAAAATTATTAATTTCATATATATTTTTAACTTTTTCTTTTTCTCTAATCTGCATATCGCTGCTTGATATATACCCTGAAGCAGTGCATGGGATAGAATATATATTATCTAAAAATAATTCATGATATATATCCTGCAAAAGTTCAAGTAAATCTTCTATCTGTTCTTCTTTTATACTTTGTTCATAGGCATTGTAATTTTTTAACACATTAATAGAAGTGCTGTAATTATTATTCATAATATGTTTTTTAAGTTCTTCAAAATATGGTATAAGGCGGCTTGTTGTGCCAATAAAACTGGCTTCTGGATATGAATAAAATACTTTATAAAAGTAGTTATAAAAATTTGTTTTTATAATACCTGCTGAGTGCATATTATCTTTTAAAGTTTTACTGATACTGCTCATTTATCACCTCTAAAATTAATACTTGTTTTATTATAGCAAATTATTTATATTTATCTAGCTTTTTTTAATATCTGAATAAGTAATTTATAAATATTTATGATAATATTATCTTTTTATTGTTTTATTTATGTTTAGGGTATAGTATATAGAAAATTTTTTTAAGGTGTAAAATGTTAAAGATAGGTTTTATGGACTATGCAAATGTATATCCTATTTTCCATTATTTACTTCAGGATAACAATTTAGAGTTTATAAAAGGCTTTCCTGCTGATTTAAATAAATTAATGAGAAATGGTGAAATAGACTTATCACCAGTATCAAGCATAGAGTTTGCCCGCAGACATAATCTTTATATGGTGCATAATCGTATATGTATTTCATCTATTGGGGCAGTAAAAAGTGTAAACATATACAGCAAATTTAAAGCAGAAGATTTAGATGGCAGAAAAATATATTTTACAAAAGAATCAAATACATCAACAGTGCTTTGCAGAATAGTATTAGAAAAGTTTTATAATGTTAAACCAGTATATGTAGATGATGAAAATACAGCAGATGCAAAATTATTAATAGGAGATAAAGCTTTATTTTCATACTATAACTCTGACAGCAAATATATTATAGATTTAGGGGCAGAGTGGTATAAGTTTACAAACCTGCCATTTGTTTTTGCATTATGGACCATTAATAAACAAGCTCTTAATGATGCTTATTTTAATACATTAAAAGATAATATTACATATTATGCTTCTCTTTTTCCAAAAGATATTGCAGTGCTGTCTCCAAAATATTTAGAAAGGGGATATACTATAGAGCAGCTTGCAGACTACTGGGATACTATTAAATATGATATAACAGATGAACATAAGAAAGGGCTTTCTCTTTTTTACAAGCTGGCTTATGAAATAGGTGAAACAGAAGATAATGGTGCAGATTATATAGATGCTGCTTTTATTAAATAGTATTATTTTTTAGTAAAATCAGGCTTAACTATAACAGCCCGTTTTTTTTCTGTCTGTTTATCTGGCACAGCAGTGTATTTATTTATCCGCATTACATTTTCATTATTTTCTTCATAATATGGGAAATTAAAAATGCAAAGTGGTTTATGTAAATCATTTAATACTGCATCTACTGCTTCATAGGGGATAAAAACATCTTCCCACACTCCATTGAAACGAAGTTTTGCAAATATAAAATCATCTTCCATTTTAAACTCTGAGCATGATGATGAGCCTATTGCAAGCACAATACCATTATTTTTTTCTGTATTAATAAGTCCCCGTTCTCCAACTATAAGTTTATTATGTGGCAAAGCATGTATATATATTTTGTCAAATTTTTCCATAGCAGCATTAATTATAAGTTTTTTTAATTGATTCATACTTTCACCATTTAAAATTTACAGTGGATTGTGGCATTTACAGTTATTATTAAATACAGGTTTTTCTTTAAAGCACATATCTATACTGTTACTGCACCTATCGGCAAAAATACATTTTTCATTATATAAAAAGCTGTTTTTTTCAATAAATCCTTTTATTGCTGTCAGCTCATTTTTAGAGCCTGTTTGTGGTATACATAATTTTAAGGCATGAGTATATGGGTGTTTTTCCTGATTATTGATTAATAGTGCAGGTTCAATTATCTCCATTAATTCTCCAGAATAAAGGACAGCGATTTTATTACATACTGCAGCAAGCAGGGCAAGGTCATGCGAAATAAAAAGAATAGAAAGTTTTTTTTCAATATTTAGTTTTTTTATTAAGTTAATAATTTGAGCCTGTATAGTAACATCAAGAGCAGTAGTAGGCTCATCAGCTATTAATATATCTGGATTACTGGCAAGAGCCATAGCTATCATTACTCTCTGGTTCATTCCCCCAGATAACTGATGTGGAAAACTTTCAAGCCTGCTTTCTGCTAAATCTATTTCCACATCCTGTAAAAGTTTTACAGCTTCTTCTTTTGACTGTTTTTTATTTAGTGACTTATTATGCAGCATAATAGTTTCAATAAGCTGCTGACCAATAGTCATTACAGGATTAAGTGAGCTTTGGGGGTTTTGAAATATCATGGATATTTTTTTACCCCTTATAGATTTGTAATCTGTATCATTTTCTAATAACTTTTTTTCAACAAATATACTGCCACCAGTTTTATATATAGGAGCAGTATTCAGCCCTAATATACTTTTTGCAAAAACACTTTTTCCAGAGCCTGATTCTCCAGCAAGCCCTAATATTTCGCCTTTATTTAAATGAATAGAAAAATCCCGCAGGATAAAAAATTCATCTTTTTCTGATTTTAATTTAATAGTAAGATTTTCAGCCTGTAACATATAATACCTTTAATTCAATAGAGATTATTATAAATATAAGAATGGAAATTGCAATAAAATTTTAATCAATAGTATTTTTACTTAATATATTTATTCTATTAGTGTATCAATAACAGCAGTTTTTTCTTTATCTGTCAGTTCTATTATTGGCATAACAGCATTTTTTTTAAGGCTTCTAGGGTTAGTAAGCCATTTATCAAGTAAAGTTTTATTCCAGTGGTTTCTATTTAGATAATCTGGATATATTTTTGCAAGTCCGCTTAAATTTGGGGCATCTTCTGATGTGCCTAATGCACCAGTATTTGTTAATGCTTTATGACATGTGCCACATTTTTTTTGAAATATATTATTACCAGCTTCATTATTTTGAAAGTGGACTATCTGTGTTATGGATTTACTGTTTTCTGGTATGGTATAATAATAAATACCAGTAATTAATGATTCCATATATTTATCATTAAACTGGAAAAGTGGCATATTTATAACAGGCTCTTTTATAGCTTTTATTATTTCATTAGTGCTGAGCCTTTTAACAGCAGAGTTTAAATCAGAAGCAAGAGCTGCACCGCTTTTGCCAATATTATGGCATCTTATGCAGGCTGCATTTTCTATTATTTTTATACCTTGTTGTGTTTTTATGCTGTTTTTATCAGTAAATAACGCATATTTTCCTTTAATCAGTTTGTAATGAGCAATATCTTTTCTAGAAGTAGAGCTGTTACCCCTGTGGCACATTATGCAGTTATCTGATTTATTTTTACACACATTTTCATGGCATAATATACATTTATTATCAGCAGCATATAAAATATTATAACTTAAAATAAATATTATTAAAATCCTAACAGCCAATATTCTTTCCTGAAAAAATAGGCAGTTATTGTTAAAGCAAGAATTGCAAATAAAACAATAACTGATATTATATTTATCCATTTATAAGCAGAATTAAACCATACAGCATATTCTGGTGCTTTTTTAACAAAGAAAGGCATTATCATATAAAAAATAAATAAAAATACAATAATATAAATATAACAGCTGCCATAAGATGCAAGTTCCTGAGTCCATAATAAAAACCATGCAGATTTAGATGGATTTGGAGCATTATAAGGCTCAGCTTTTTCTTCAAGTGGAGCATCAAAAAATATAGAGCCGATAATTATAAAAAGTATAAGTATAACAGCAGATACAGCTATAATTTTAAAAAAATATGGATTTGATTTTATATATAAGTCTTTTTTATTTATTATAGATATGGCAGCACCCCTTTATCACGCCTTACTCTAAAAAAATGTATAAAGGAAAGGGTGGAAATTAATACAGGAAGTATAATAATATGCAGAGTATAAAATCTTATTAAACAAAGTTTTCCGCCAATAGTATCTGGAACCATAATATTATAAATATAATCTCCAAAAGGCAGTATTTTAATTAATTCTGCACCTGTTTGTGTAGCCCAGTAAGCAAGCTGGTCCATTGGCAGCAGATATCCTGTATAGCCTGTAAAAATACTTAAAAACAGCAGGAAAAGACCAATAATCCAGTTATATTTTCTGCTTAAAAAAGCACCTGTTAATATAACACGCAGAACATGCAGGAACATAAGTATTAAAAAAGCATTGCTTGAAAACCTGTGCAGGTTTCTAATATATTTACCGCCAGTAACATTTTCTTCTATAAAGATAATGGAATTATAAGCCTGCAAAGGCTCTGGAATATAATAAACTGCAAGCAGCACACCTGATATTACAAGCATAATAAATGCAGTAAAAGAAAGACCGCCTAGACATAATGTATAAGTAAAACGCAGATTTTTTTTAAGTGTAACACGAGGAAATAAGTGCTTTATAAATTCTTTAAACATAATTATATATACACTATAATATTTTCATTTTCAATTTTATATTCAAGATGTTTTAAAGGTTTTAGTGCAGGGCCTTTTAAAACACTGCCTTCTAAATCAAATACACTGCCATGACATGGGCATATAAATTTATCATTTTCTACATTTAAAACACAGCCTAAATGTGTGCATGATATACTAAATACTTTTATACCTTCATTATTTTTTATTATTCCAGTATGTTTATCTTTAATAAGATATGCCCCCTTGAAAGGCAGAGCTGCAAGGGGGACAGATATAAAATTTTCTTTTTTTACTTTTGGTATCAAATATTTATAAAGTGCTGCAAAAGGTGCAAGCCATAAAAGTTTTAATAAACTGCGCCTTTTTAGTTTAGATAGTAATACCTGCATTATTTTATAAACATTCCTGGATGTTTTTTCTTGGCATGTTCCAAATCATCTTTGCCGTCTCTAAACATTGCATTATATCCTGCTTTGTTTACAGGATGAACTGCAAGATAAATATGGATAATAAGGAAAATAACAAATACTAAAAATCCTATGCTGTGGAATAATCTCATAATGCTTACAGTAGTAGTTGAAAAATCTACTCTAAAACATAGGATAAAACCTGTTACTATCATAACTAAGCTAAATGCAATAACTGCAAGTCCGGCAGCGATTTGACCTAAGTTATATTTCCCTGTTCTTTTTGGATAGTTGAAATCTATATACATAGTTTTCATATCCTGCAATTCTTCTTTTATATAAGCAGTCCATGATTCATCTTTTCTTTTTCTTAAAGCCAGCTCCCATTTAGTAAAAAGCATAGTTAAAACAAATGGTATGCTTGTAACTATCCATAATACAGCAGTAATTCTGTGTATTACTCTGCAAACTTGAATACCAACATATATTGGTTCAACATTAGAATAAAATACAGATACAGGCACACCTATAATGTAAGCAACCCATGAGAATGTATGGGATATTAATGGAAGCCCTGTAATAATAAATATCATCATAAAATGAATGATATGTTTATGATACCACATCTGCATATTTGAGAATAATGTAATTTTTTCATTTGAGTTACTCATTTTCATTCTCCTTGTGGTGTTTATCGTCATATTTTACAGCTGTATATACTGCATGTCCTGCAATAGCAGCAGCAGTTCCAATCATAGCAGCTGCACCTACAACCTTTGCAACTTCTCTGCTTGCAGCCACACCATTTGACGGGTCAGCAGGAAGTAAATAATCATCTCTGTTTTCTATAGGGGCAATAGTCATATAAGATAGTGTTCCAATAGTATTATTAACTTTATCTGCACCGTAGACAAAATATTCTTTATTAAATACTTTGCTGTAATGCTCAGCTCTTTTTTCTGCTTCTGCAATAACTTCATCAGCAGGACCTGAGAAAATAGCAACAGAAGGGCATGCAGCAGAGCAGGCAGTTGGAAGTTCAGCAGTTAATCTGTCATGACACATTGTGCATTTATATGTTTTACCATTATCTTTTGAAAAAACTGGAACATCATACGGACAAGCATCTTTACATGACTGACAGCCAATACATTTATCAGCATCAATTACAACAGCACCTGTATCTTTTTTGCTGATAGCAAGGGTAGGGCATATATCCATACATTTTGGATTTTCACAATGCTGGCAGTGTTTAAATGCTGCTATTTGTGTAACATTAGGGAATGTTCCTTTTTCATTACATTCTACTCTTAAATAATTTAAATGATGATGAGGCTCAACCATAGATTTTTCAACAGAATAATTATAATCTCTTTGTAATCTCATTCTATTTTCAGTGGAACAGCTTACAATACAGGCAAAGCATTTTATACATGATTGAGTGTCATAACATACTGCCATTTTTTGATAACTCATTTTGCCCTCCTTATTTTAACAATGAAATCTTGTGATGGTGCAGATGCTTCAACAGGCATAAATGTTAAATTACCTATATGGTTAGGATTAAAGCCTATTGGGCATGCGACACTTAATTTATCAGAAAGTTTTGTATATAAGCCTGTTCCTACACCATAGAATGAAAATAATGCATGCGGCTCAACAGTTTCTGTTAACTGCACTTCTGATTTTACAACCATATTTGGCTCTTCAATATTGAATATCTCAATAATATCACCACTTTTTAAACCTAAATCATGTCCTTTTTTAGTATTAATAAATACTGCAGAGTAGTTAAGATTTTGTCCAATATTTTTAAGTAAAATATTGTTACGAGTTTGGGCACCAGTAAATGAGCTTAATGGTGAAAAACCTGTTATTGGTATAAATTCATCACTATCAAGTTTGTCTTTCTTAGTCTGATAGTAAGCAGGTGGATAATCATATAGTGGACTGTAATACTGAGCTTCCTGAGTTCTGTCTTGCTGCATAAGTAAATTATACCAGTTAGCCATAAATAATGAATAAACTTCAAGTTTGCCTGATGGGGTAGGCTTATTCATTGGCTTTAATGGAGCAGCTGCACCACACCATACACCATCCTCAATTAATTTTCTTCTTGAAAATGTTGCTGCATCTTCATCATTAAGTTCTAAATTTTCAAGCTGATAGTCAACTATATATTTAATACCACCTTGTTCAAAATCATTAAAGTTATCATAGTATTCATCATCACTGAATATTCTTTTTGCAAGAGCAAGCATAATCCAGTAACCATTTCTTGTATCGAACATAGGCTTCACAACCTGATTATGCACTGTTATTACTGGGAATGTTGCTTTATATGTTGCAAAAAGCGGCTCTGCTCTTTCTAAAAATGTAGTATCTGGCAGTATGACATCAGCGTATAAAAGCGATTCATTCCAAAATGGAGATACAGCTGCTACCATTTCCATTTTTTCTAAAGCCTGAGCTATTTTATAGCCGCCAACACTGCCGCCAACTGGATTTTGTCCGTTTAAAAATGCCATACGGATTTTGTAAGGCTCTTCTCTTTCAACTGCAAGAGGGAATGTTCTACGCATATTATATGGGTCGCAAAGCTCAAATCCTTCCATATTTTCTTTAAACCACATATTGACTGATATTTCATTAGAATCATTATATGAGAATGGGGTATCTAAATAAGCATACCTGCCATATATTAAACCGCCTTTTCTGCCATATACACCTAAAAGACCATTAATGGAAGATATAAGATATTTTTCATGTAATGAGTTAAAATATCTTGTAGCACGGTAGCCTCTTTCAAGAAAACATGCAGGTTTAACACTGTTTAAATCTTTTGCAAGTTTAATAATTTTCTCTTCTGGAATACCACTTTTTTCAGCAGCCTGTTTAAGAGTAAATTTTTCGCATGATTCTTTTAAAAGCTGCAATGCTGTTTTTGCTTTTATACCATCTACTTCACAGCTGGCAAATATAGCAGGGCTGTTTGATTCTGATTTCATCATGGCAGTTTTTGATGTTTCATCATATACCATATAATCAGGTGTATCTAATTCACTGTCAAGATAAACTGGAAGAAGTGTTTCTGTATTGATAAGTATATCAGCATTAGTATATTCTCTTAAAAATGCTTCATCATAATAATTATTTTTAAATAATTCACCAGCAAGACCAATTAAAAATGGAATATCTCCACCAGGGATAACTGGCAGCCAGTCAGTATCAGTTTCGCCTACACCTAATGATTTTTTAGGGTCAACAAGAACTGTTTTCATGCCATTTTTTCTTCCTCTTCCAAACATACCACCCCAAGGAAATGCTACAAGACCGCCAACAGGGTTTCTGCCAATCAATACAGCTATTTTAGCATTTTCATAATCACCCATAACAGAAGAATTGCCTTGACGGGGTTCTTCTCCGCCACCCAAAACAGAGCCAAGACCTAGCTGGTTAGTAGAGCCAAAGCATGTATCACCATAACTGAATATATTGTCTGTTCCATAAAGGTTAAATATTGTATCGTCTAAAAGGGATGCTGTATTAAATCTAGGAAAATATGCTACAGAATGTGGTTCTCCTTCATCTCTTAATTGAAGCATTTTATTACCAATTAAATCTAATGCTTCATTCCATGATGCACTGCGAAATTCGCCGCTTCCTCTTTTTCCTGTTCTGATAAGTGGTGTTTTAATTCGTTGTGGGTCATATAATGCAGCAGCAGCTGCTCTGCCTCTGCCACATATTGATGGATATGGTGTATTTGGGTTTGCATCAATTCTGACTAATCTGCCATCTCTTAAATAAGCAACCATTGGGCAGTTTTGTGCACACATACGACATGTAAGAAATACTTTATTTTCCACACCATAGTCTGCCGATGTAATTTTCCTTGCTTCAGCTTTTATAGGAACTCCTGCTGTAATAGTTGTTCCTGCAAGACCAGCTACTGAAGTTTTAATAAAATTTCTTCGAGTAAGCTTCATCTTTCCCTCCTAATTTTTGCAATATGGGTGATTTGTTATGTAATAAACTTATCTTTATACCATAAAACATATTTTGGCAAGTAAAAAAATAGATACTGTTTTATTTTTATTAGTTTATATTATTTATTTTTTTGTTTTATCAATTTGTATATATTATTTTCATAGTAAAAAGGTAGTATTAATATTAAAAAAATTAATGAAAATCCTAGTAAAAATACAGAAATTACTTAAATATAATAATGTTATAAAATTTTACTAAAAAATAAAAATAATACTTGCTTTTTTAATAAAAGATGATAGAGTATTACTTGAAGATAATTATTTTAATGTATATGCTGTGCAAAAAAATTTATTAATATTGGGGGGATTATGGTAGCAAAATTTTATACCAAACCATTTATGCTGCTAAAACTTGTATTATTAAGTATGTTGATAATAACAGCATTAGCAGCATGCAAAAAGCAAACTGTTGACAGCTATTATTCAACAGACAGAACTGCTGGCTCTGCTTTAATTGAACCTGCAGAGTTAAAAAAATATATTGATAATGGCTTTAAATCAGATGATGGTAGAAAGGTGGTTATTTTACATGTAACACTGCAAAATGGTCAAATGCCAGAATCAACTATTAAAGGTGCATATTCTTTCAGTCAAGAAGAACATTTAATGGAAAAAAGAAGTGATGGTGTTGCTCCAAACGGTGCTATGGTTGCAAGCGGTGCAAAAGTTGATAAATTTTTATCAAAATACGGCATAGACAATAATACTTTAATTGTTCTTACAAGCCATGATTTAACTAACCAAATGGTATACAGAGCTTTTTGGGCATTAAAATACTGGGGCTTTTCTAACAAAGCATTAAAAATATTAAATGGTGCTAACTATTATTTCTTTGGCGAATATGCAAAAGCAAATAATATTGATGCAGCTTCATATAAAGCAGCTCCAGCTGATATTTCAAACATTACTCCATCTGCATTTTCAGTAAAAGATTTGCCAAACAATTATATAGATTCAGTCAGGGCTCCATTTGGAGAAATAATAGCATACGCAAAAGAAAACAAAATGAATGCTGATGCTTCTGGTGAAGTAGCTGTAATTTCTACTATTGATGCTAAAAAACCAGTTAAATCAAATGGTCAGATTGTAACATATACAATATATGACAATAATGCAGTTGATGGCAGAATAAAAGGTGCTACTCAGCTTGCTTATGAGCCCGTAAAAAATGGTGGTTATGCTAATCACTGGGGTTTATATCTAGATGCTCAGTTTTCTGATGACGGTAAATATTCTATTGTTGGTGGTAAAGGCACATTTAAAACACCAGAGCAGATTAGGGCAATGGTGAAAGGTCTTATTGAAAATAATGGTAAGACTACTAAAAATGCTTCATTTTTAGAAAATATTGATAAAAATCCAAATAAAAGAATACTTTTCCATTGTTATACTGGAAGAACTACATCACCACACTGGTTTATATTCAGAGAAATTTTAGGTTATCAAAATGCTGCTGTTTATGACGGTTCATGGCAGGAATGGAGCTCATATTCTGTTTATTATCCAGCAGATGCAGCAAATGCTGTTTATGCAAGAATAATTGCTGGTGAAGATGACCCTAATACTTATGATAAACAAAATACTGATTATATTTATTGGAATGGCGATAAATTTATTATGTCTGATAATAAAACTGAGCCAGAGTTAGAATATGATAACATTAAAACATTTATTGAAAAATGGGATGTTACAAAATATACTGATTTTGCCACATTAGGTGTAGAATCATACTATGAAGATGATGAAGTAGATTTTTATCCATTAACTAATCCTAATATAGACGGCTTATATGCTGGAGATGCTAAAGAAATTAATAAAGAAGATAAGGCATATCAAGGAAAATAAGTAAATTATAAAATACAGCAAAAAGAGTGTCTGTAAAAACAGGCACTCTTTTTTCAGCTTAAAAATAATATTATATTGTTAGTTATTTAACTCATCTGCAAATTCTTTTAAAAGCTCTATGTCATATTTAATATAGTATTTCATTATTATGGCAGTAGCTGCATATAAATTTGAATTAATAGTAATTGATTTTTCATATACAGCATCAGAAAACATATCTATCCAGACTAATATATGGTTTGATGAAAAATTTATCTGGTCTTTTATGGTTTCTTCAAGCAGATTTATATCTCCATCTTCTGCTAGTTTTCCAATTAAATCACTTAGTTTTTGCATATAAAGCATTTCTACACTAATATAATCTTCTGGAGCTTTAATGGTTTCAGGCATTTGAAAATCTCTCATTTTATAAATTGATGTAACTTTTTCCCATTCTTCACCTTTTAATAAACCGTCACTTGAAAGGTAAGAAGATGCAGATGCTGGCACATTTCCCATACCATTTAAAAATAATGATGTAAATTCAACATTAAGCCTTTGGAGAAAATCATAAATAGTAACTGCACTTTTTTCATCATTAATATATTTTTCAAAAATTTTGCAGGCATTATTATATTCATCACTTTCCACATAATCTTTTAAATTATTAAAATAAGTTAAATATTTTTCAGAAACACCAATAAAACTTTCATCAGCTGTATTATTGAATACTCTATAGAAATAATTAAAAAAAGCACTGCGTAAAATTGAAGAATTGATTAAATCTTCTTGTAATTCCTGATTAAATGGCATATAATTTCCCTCATAGAATAAGTTAAGCAATCATAATATTTTTTCATTATTTTTACAATAGATGATTGAATTGTAATGTAAAAAATATTTTTTAAATTTTTTAAAAAAAGTGCTTGACAAATTCTTTAAAATATGAAATAAAATACTTCCTGTTAAAGATACGGGCCAATAGCTCAGTTTGGTTAGAGCCACCGGCTCATAACCGGTAGGTCCTAGGTTCAAGTCCTAGTTGGCCCATTGTAGGGGAGTGTTTACTCCCCTTTTTATTTTCTTTTTTATGGAAGGTCAAGTTAAGGTAAGCAGCTTTTATATGGTTAAAATTAGCGATATTATTAATTATTTAGAATATTCATTTACAGATATTTCTGCCCAGTCAAAATGGGATTTTTCTGGAAAACAAATATATACAGGTGATAGGGAAATATCTAAAATTGCTTTAAGTCTTGATGCAAAAGAAGATATAATTGAAAAGGCAGTAAAAGAGGGGTGTGGGTTACTTATTACTCATCACCCCATTTTTTTTCGTGAAAGTAAGGGTATAAATATTAATAAAGCTGTTGACAGAAAAGTAATAAAAGCCATAAAAGGCGGTCTTGATATACTAAGCTATCATACAAATCTTGATATGGCATATAATGGTTTAAATGACTATATATGTGAGCTTTTAAATGCAAAAATGGATAATGGCTTTTTAAGTTATGAAGGCAGCCATTCTTTATATAAAGTTGCAGTATTTGTGCCTTATGATTATAAAGATGAAGTTTTTAATGCTATGACAGCAAATGGTGCAGGTTCAATATATGGCAATTATTCTTCATGTGGTTTTATTGCAGAAGGAGCAGGGCTTTTCATACCTGATGATAAAGCGAAACCTTTTATAGGCAGTGCAAATGAGCTGCAGATAGTAGATGAAGTTAAAATTGAAACAGTAGTCTTAAAAAAACATCTGCATAAAGTAATACATGCTATGCTTGAAGCTCATCCTTATGAAGAAGCAGCTTATGATATTATTGAGCTGCATAACAAGCTGGATTATGGCTTTGGAAAAACTGCGTCTTTAAATAAAGAATATTCATTACAGGAATTTATTAAATTAATCCAAGAAAAATTAAATATAAAACATATTACAACTAATATGCATGATATTAAGCCATTTTCCCGTTTTGGAGTATGCACTGGTTCAGGTGCATCTTTATGGAAAGATGCTCTTAACAAAGGGGTAAATGTGCTTTTAACTGGTGATTTAAAATATCATGATGCTCTTGATGCTTATGAAGCAGGTGTATGTATTATTGATGCTACTCATCAGGCAACAGAAGAAATATATATGCACAGGTTATCAGAAATTATAAAAAAACAATTTAATATAGAAGTGGTAGTATTAAAACAGGAAAAACAACTAATATGCTGGGGAGGTAATAATTAATGCAAGAAATATTAGAGCAGCTTATTGAACTTCAAAAAATTGATTCTAAAATCGCATCTATTGAGGGAGTAATAAAAAACACTCCATCGCAAATCAAAGCAGTGCAGGAAAAATACGAGAAAGCTATTACAGGTTATGACAGTATTAAGGCTGCACTTGATGAAAACAAAAAAACATATCTTGTTTTAGAAGCAGACTTAAATGAGAAAAAAAGTAACCTTTTAAACTCTCAAACTAAACTTTCTTCTGTTCAAAATACAAAAGAATATGAATCTGTTATCCGCGAACTTGATACTCTTAAAAAATCAGTTGCAGAAGATGAAGCTAAGCTTAAAGAGATGATGAACCTTGATTTTAAATATGAATCAGAGCTTAGCAAAATGGTAGAATTAAAAGAAAGTTTAGAAAAAGAGCTTGAAGATGTAAGTATCTCAAAGGCAGATGAAGATAAAGAAATGCATGATGAACTTGCAAAACTTATGCAGCAGAGAGAAAATTATGCATCTAAAATCAAAAAAAGCACCTATATGAAATATGAGAGAGTGAGAGCACATCGTCATAATATAGGCATTGCTTCTGTAAAAGATGAAGTCTGCAATGGCTGCTATATGCATATTCCACCACAGCTTTATGTTGAAGTTAAAAAAGATTTAGATGTGCATACATGTCCGCACTGCCAAAGAATACTTTATTATATACCACCAAAACAAACTGATGAAACAAAAAAATAAGCTGCATTTAAAATAAATTTTATTTTTTTATAAAGCATACTTGATTTATGACGAAAATATAGTCATAATAAAGTATGCTTTTTTTATTTATGCATAATTATATTAAATATTTAGGAGCTTATGTTGGCTTTGAAATCAAGAGTATATATTTTACTATTTATTTTAATATTAACTTTTGGCTGCAGTGAGAAAAGAACAATAGTGCAGGATAATGTTACTGCTAATTTAAATATTAACTCTGTTGCTCAGTCAGAAAATACGGATATTTTAGAAGGAAATGAAAAATTTTCAGCAGGTGATTTTGATGAGGCTATTAAATTGTATGAAAAAGCTTCAAAAGAAAACAAAGCAACTGCATTTTATAATATTGGTGTAAGCTATTATTTATTAAATAATACTCCTATGGCAGAATTAAATTTTAGGGAAGCAGTTAATGCAGACCCTGATTTTCTTGAAGCTTTAATGAACTTAATTGCAGTTTTAGCAGAACAGGGTGGGGAAAAAGCCAAAGAAGCTGAAAAATATGTAGAAAAATATATAAACAGTGCCAACCATTCTGCTGATGCATACAGCGGTATTGCGAATGTATTTTTAAGTGTAAATGATACAGCAAAAGCTATGTATTATTATAAAAAAGCATTAGAGAAAGATGCTGCTTCACCTATGGTTTTAGAAAACTATGCTAATCTTTTAATAAGCATAGGTGAATATGAAGATGGTATAAATTTATTAGAATCACTTCCAAACAGAAATTTTATTATTCATTATAACCTTGCAAATGCTTATTTTGCTACTGGCAATAAAGAAAGTGCATATAATAATGCTCAGGAAGCACTTTATTCAGATGGAGCAAGTGAAACAGGTTATGATAAACTTGCACAACTTTTTAATAAATTAAAAAAATATTCTGATGAAGCTCAGACTTTGCGTATATTAATCAGTGGAAATGATGAAAGAGATTACAGAGTTCGTTTAATAAAAGCCTATCTTTCTCTTGCACAAAATGATAAAGCCATTGATGAAATTGATTTATTATTAACACAATATCCAAAAGATGAAGAATTAAGCCTTTTAAAATATAATGTAATGGTTTATGTAGATACTGCAAAGGCAGGGGAATATATTAAATCACTATATGAAGATTTAAAAACAGATAAAGTTCTTTCCTATTATGCAAAACATGTATGTTATTTTAATAAAACTCAAAATGAAATAAGACCATATATCCAGACAGACAGAAATAATGGATGGTTATCACTTGCAAAAACTGTTTATGCTCTGAAACAGGGTAGATATAATGATGCAGCTAATTATTTAAAAACAGCAAATAGAGAAAACGGCCATGATTATTTTGCATATAATACATTTTTAAATATTAAAAATAGAGATTTTGCCAAAGCTGCATCTTTTGCAGCTAATCTTGATTTACTGCAGTATGATACTTTTTGGTATAAACTTGTTATTGCTTGGAATTTAAGAGAACCTCAGACTGTCTTAACATTAGGTGAAGAATATAGAAATAGTTCATTAATATCTATAAGACCACCGTCTTTTGAATTTAATATAAGACCTGTTCTTCATGATATGAGTTTTACATACAGGTTTGATGATAAAAGTATTGATACTGCTTCTATGCTTGCTTATCCTGTTTTTATGAAACCAGATGAAACTACTCAGTTTTTAATTACAGGCAGAAGTGCTTTAAAGGAAAGGGATAAGAACAGTGTAACAAGCAAACTTGAAGGTATTAAAATGAATAATGCAGCTATTGATGATTTTGCTGCCTTTAATTTTGAAAATGCAAGGCAGAAGTTTGAAAAAGCTGCTGGAAATTTGACGAATAATACTATAGTACTTTATAACCTTGCACTTACTTATTTTAATTTAGGTGAAAATGACAAAGCTAAGGAAATTATTGATAAAGCATTTGTTATAGATAAAAATGACGGATTTATTCATTTAATTTCTGGGCTTTTAAATTATAGAAAAGGTAATTATCCTGATGCTAAACTTAATTTTGAGCAGGCAAAACTTTATGCTTCTAAAAAAATAGGTGAGCTTGAAACACCTGAAGATGAAGATATTATGCTTTTATATTTATCTGTGCTTTCAGGTGACAGACCATCAAGAAGAAATGAAGCAGAAAGTATATATAAATCAAATGATAATGGATTTACTGTATCTTGTGCTTTATTAATGGATTATTTTGATGATTATGATATAGAAAAATTAAATGAGCTTAAAGATTCACCAATTTTTAGAGTATCAAGAGTTAGAAATCTTCTTGCTTTAAGGCATACTCCAATTGACCAGTTTAAAGATATTGATGATGCTGATAGATACTATACTCTTGCTTATAAATTTGTAATGCTGCAGCGTGGGGCAGCAAAAGCTGTAATATTTAATAAAAGGTTTGCTCATGATAAGGTATATTTAAAAGATATGGTATATGTGTCTATATACAGGCATGATGTAAATTCTGGGCTTAAATATTTACAAACTTTATCTGATATGGATTTTAAATATTCTGAGCTTTATAAAGTATCTTTATATTATTTTACATGGATTAGAGATTTTGTAAACGCAGAAGCATCTTATGGCTCACTTGATAGAATGGGTTATAATGACCAGACATCGTTTTTCTATATGCTTTTATATTTCCTTGTTAATTTTAATGAAACAAGATTAAATAATTATTTAAAATTATATAATGATGCTTATAGTGCAGATTATAGATATGATATAGTAACAGCAATGATGAATTTATATACAAAAAATGTAAGCACTTTTGACAGCATTATAAGGCGTCTTTTATCTCAAGACCCATATTTATTTGATAAAATGTTTATAGAGGTTAATTTTGAAAAATTTTAGAACAAACAAAACATTAATTGCACTTTATATTACTATTTTTTTACTGATTATTGTATTTGCATTAAATACAGAAAACAGGCAGACTCAGTTTAATGTGATGCTGCTTTCTGCAATGACTGTAATATCATTTTTCATGCTTATATCATCACTTGTAAAAAGCATAACTATTACAGATGATAAAATAATTGTCCGCAGTCTGCTTAAAAAAACGGAGCTTGAAATTAAAAACATTAGTTATGGATATGCACTTTCTGCTATGGGCAGGTTTGTATTGATTATACATGATGGCAGCCATTCTGTTATGGTTTCATCATTATCAGATGGTTTTTCTGAGCTTGTTGCACTTGTTTCAGAAAAGATTACAGAAGATGAAAGAAAAGCTTTTGATATTATTACACCTGCAGCATTAAAAAGAAAATATATAATATATACATTTGTAATGACACTGGTAATTATACTTTTAGTCTATGGTATTGTCACTAGTTACCATTTAGTTTAGGTAGATTAATATATATATTTGCTGCTGCCTTTTAAGGTTATACTAAACTTAATTTATAAACAAAATATCTAAAAGAGAAGATAATTTAAATACATTATACACTGCTGTAATATATCTAATTTAGATTTTTCGCCTTAAAAATCAGGCTCAAAATGACTGGTATTGTGAAAACTGGACTTATCCAAAAAAACTTAGATTAATCCATATAATGAATATGGCAAGAGAATTCAGAGTCAATAAGGTCATACTGAGCCTTAAAATGCGAAGTATCTAAAAACATATAATTTAAATATATTATACACTACTGTAATATATTTAATTTAGATTTTTGGGTGAGTTCAGGTATATAGATAATTAATCATTATGTATGGGGAAAGGCTGCCTGAATAGGATATGATAATGTGAAAAAATTCTCATCTTGCTTTTATATATATGCTCATAGAAATGTATAAAAACAGTTTAATACTATAAAAATACATACACAGCAAACTATTTTACAGGATTTTTTTCACATACTCAATTTATTAATCAAATTATATGCTTCATTTCTTTTCATTCCTAATGTTTTCATCATTTTTAATATATCTTTAGATGAAATATTTTCACTTAATAATTCTTTTATTATATGGTCATAATTTAAAGAAAGACTATTATTTGTTTCATTAATATCTTCTAAGCTGTTGTTAACTGTAATAACAAATTCACCTTTAACTGTTATATTTTCAATATCTTCTTTAGAGATTATAAATATAGTTTCTTCATATACTTTTGTAGCTTCCCTTGTAACAGCTATTGGAGCATGGAAGTAATCAAGAAGTATATTTAATGTTTCTTTTACTCTGTAAGGTGATTCATAAAAAATAACAGGTGCTTTTATATTCAGCAGAGTTTTAATTTCTTTTATCTTCTCTTTTTCTTTATGCGGTAAAAAACCATGAAAATAAAAGCTGCCACCGCTGAAACCTGATGCAATTAATCCGTGAATTAATGCAGTGGGTCCCTGTATGATTTCAAAAGGCAGCCCTTTTTGAATGATTTTTTTAATAACTACAGCCCCAGGGTCTGAAATACATGGCATTCCTGCTTCACTGATGAGTGCCACATTATTGCCATTTAAAAGACATGCTATTATACTTTCACTGGCTGTTTTTTCGTTATCTTTATAATATGATTTACAAGGTTTTTTTATTCCCTGACTATTTAAAAGGTTAAGGGCAGTGCGTGTATCTTCTGCAAATACAATATCAACAGAAGACAGAGTTTCTACTGCCCGTTTAGATAAATCAGAGAGATTTCCAATAGGAGTGCCTATAACATAAAGCATATTAATGTTTTAACTCTTCATTAATATATTTTTCTGCCATTTTTGCAGCAACTGCACCGTCAGAAGCAGCAGTTACAACCTGCATAAGTCCTTTTTTACGCACATCACCAGCAGCAAAAATTCCTGATATACTTGTAACAGTATTTTCTGATGCTTTAATAAAGCCATCATTTGAAAGCTCTAAAATGCTGGTAAAAATATCAGTATTTGCATCCCAGCCTATAAATTCAAAAATTCCATCACATTTATATTCTACAATTTCTTCTGTCTGAGTATTTTTTAATTTAACACCAGTTACTATATTTTCTCCAAGTATTTCATCTAATACATAAGGCGTCATAAAATGAATTTTTTTATTTTCTTTTGCACGGTTTTGGATAATTTTAGCAGCTCTAAATTCATTTCTTCTGTGAACTATTGTTACTTTGGAAGCAAATTTTGTAAGATATATACCTTCTTCAAGGGCAGAATCACCACCGCCAATAACAATAACTTCTTTATTTCTGAAAAAGCCGCCATCACATGTAGCACAGAATGAAATGCCTCTGCCTATGAAATTTATTTCATTTTTTGCACCAGTTTTTTTTGGTTTAGAGCCTGTTGCAATAATCAATGCTTTACATTTTATTTTTCTTCCATCTTCAAGTATAACAGATTTCCATATACCATCATCTATTACATCTACACAGTTGCCTTGTCTTATTACTGCTCCAAATTTTTGTGCATGTTTAACAAATTTATCTGTAATTTCATGACCTAATACAGGCTCAGTAAAGCCGGGATAATTTTCAATATGCTCAGTTATAGCCATATTTCCACCAGGGAAGTTTTTTTCTAAAATAAGCACAGAAAGTGCATCTCGTGCAGCATACATTCCTGCAGAACAGCCAGCAGGACCTGCACCTAAAATAATCACATCATAACTTTCGTTTAAGTCCTTGTTAAAAAAGTTTTCCATTAGTCCCTCCATAATATCTGCTGCACTTTATCAGCACTGCCTATTTTAGTTTCATAAATTACTCTGTTATCAGAGCTTATAACATATAAATGAGGCCAGCTTCTTATCCCATATTTTTTACCTGCTGTTTTAGTATCAGCAGCAAATATTATATTTTTATAGTTTGAATAATCATCTTCCCCTAAAAGATTATTCAATTCTTTAGTATTATCATAACCTTGAGCAATAACAATAACTTGAGCAATCCCTTTATCCTGTAGGATTTTAAAAGCAGGCAGTGCCCGTTTATAAGTTGTATTAATAATATAGTTAGAAAAATAAGTATGTTTTTTATAAAAAATTACAACTTTAGGGCTTAGTATTTCATTTATTTTAAAGCTTTCCCCATTATATGCAGTTACTGTAAGTTCTGGTGCTGTAGAGCCTATTTCTAATGGGTTATTCAGCCTGTATATATTTAAAAATGCAAATGCAAAAGCCACCAAAGCAAATATATATATATTTTTACCTGCAAATATTCGTCTTAAATATGGCGGCTTATTTTTGTCTGTTGCCATTATTTTTTAAGACCATCTAATGCTTCATTTATTTTATCAAGCCTTGCTTTTGCTTCTTCATATGTTTTCTTATCTTTTTCTATAACCTTTGCTGGAGCTTTTGCAAGGTATCCTTCATTTTGCAGTTTACCACCATAAAGATTAACATCTTTTAAGACAGCTTTTTTTTCTTTTTCAAGTCTTGCAATTTCTTCTTCTACATTAATTGTGCCTTCTAATGAAACCATTATTTCAAAGCCATTGCCAACACTTTTAGCACAGTTTTCAGGTGCTTTTTCATTAAATTTTATTGATTTTGCTTTACCCATTTTCATAATCAACAGCATTTCTGCCTGAAAAAGTTTAAGTGCATCACTATCATCAGTATTAATATATATTTCAAGCTGAGTAGCAGGAGAAATATTATATTCACCGCGAATATTTCTGATTAAGCTGACTGCTTCAATAACTTTGTCTATTCCTTTTTCTTCTTTTTCAAAATTATAATTTAAATTATCAGGATATTCTTCAAACATAATAGTTTCTTTATTAGTTAATGTCTGGAAAATATGCTCTGTAACAAAAGGAATATATGGATGCAGTGCAATTAATGATTTTTCTAATACATTAGCTGCTGTAGCAAGAGCATATTCTTTTTCTTTCTCACTGCCTTTAAACATTCTGTCTTTAATAAGTTCAAGATACCAGTCGCAGAAAGTCATCCAGAAAAATTGATAAAGTTCGTTTGCTGCTTCATTAATACTGTATGCATCTATTGCTTTTGATGCTTTTTTAGCTGTATGCTGCAATTTCATTAATATCCATTTATCAACACTTTCAAGGTTATTTTCATCAATTTTTGATATTTCATCACCTAAATTCATTAAAATAAATCTAGAAGCATTCCATATTTTATTAATAAAGTTTCTGTATCCCTCAACTCTATCCACATTCATTTTAATATCTCTGCCTTGTGCAGCAAATATAGCAAGAGTAAAACGGAATGCATCTGCACCGTATTTATCAATCATAATAAGTGGGTCAATAACATTACCTTTTGATTTACTCATTTTCTGCCCCTTTTCATCACGAACAAGGGCATGCAGATAAACATCTTTAAATGGCACATCATCCATAAATTTAATACCCATCATCATCATTCTTGCAACCCAGAAAAATAAAATATCAAAGCCAGTTACAAGTGTAGAAGTAGGGTAGAATTTTTTTAATAAATCAGTTTTTTCAGGATAACCCATAGTAGAAAACGGCCATAGAGAAGATGAAAACCATGTATCTAATACATCTTCATCTTGATGAATATTTATAGAGCCGCAATTTTCACATTTATCTGGGTCTGTCTTTGCAACTGTAGTATGAGAACAGTCTGCACAGTGCCATGCAGGTATTCTATGCCCCCACCAAATCTGACGGGAAATACACCAGTCGCGTATATTATTCATCCATTCAAAGAAAGTATTTTCCCATTGTTTTGGAATAAGTTTTATTTTCCCGGTTTTTACAGCTTCTATAGCTTTTTCTGCAAGTGGTTTAGTTTTTACAAACCACTGCATGGAAACACGGGGCTCAATTACAGAATTACATCTGTAGCAGCAGCCAACATTGTGTTTTAACGGTTCAATTTTTACAACTAAATCAAGTTCTTTAAATTTTTCAATAACTGCTTTTCTTGCAGTTAATATATCCATCCCTTCAAATTCTTTATAAAAATTTCCGCATATTTTATTGTTTTCATCAATACATACAATTTTTTCTAAATTATGGCGAATGCCTGCTGCAAAGTCATTTTGGTCATGTGCTGGAGTAATTTTAACACATCCTGTTCCAAATTCAGTTTCTACAAAATTATCAGCAATTACAGGTATTTTTCTATTAATAAGTGGAAGAATAACATTTTTTCCTACTAAATGTTTATATCTTTCATCATCAGGGTGGACTGCAACAGCAGTATCTCCAAGATAAGTTTCTGGACGAGTAGTTGCTATTTCAAGATATTCACTGCTGTTTTCAATTGGGTATTTTAAGTGATAAAGAAAGTCATCTTTTTCTGTAAATTCTACTTCAATATCACTTAATGCAGTATGGCATCTTGCACACCAGTTTACCATATAGTTAGAGCGGTATATTAAGTCTTCTTTATAAAGAGTATAAAACACTTCTCTAACAGCACGAGATAATCCTTCATCCATTGTAAAACGCTCTCTATCCCAGTCACAGCTTGAGCCTAGAGCTTTAAGCTGGCTTATAATTGTGCCGCCTGATTCTTTTTTCTGCTGCCATACTCTTTCTATAAATGCTTCTCTGCCTAAATCATAACGAGTTTTTCCTTCTGATGCTATTATTTTTTCTACAACATTTTGAGTGGCAATACCTGCATGGTCAGTTCCCGGCATCCATAAAACTTCATAACCTTTCATTCTTTTAAAGCGGGCTAATATATCTTGTATAGTTTCATCAAGTGCATGACCCATATGAAGTGAGCCTGTAACATTTGGTGGTGGTATAACTATTGAGTATGCAGGTTTTTTAGAGTATTCATCTGCATGAAAAAGCTTTTTGTCAAGCCAAAATTTATAAATACTTTTTTCATATTCAGCAGGGTTTATTCTGCTGGACAATTCTTTTGCCATTTTTATCTCCATTAATATAATTATTATTTTGCTGTATAAATTTTATTATGACATATATTCATTATAATTTATATTATTATTTTCTTCCTGCAAAAGCTCATCAATTTTTTTAATCTGCTGTTCTATAATTTGCAGTTTATAGCTAAATTCATCATGATTATCAGATATTTCTGTATTTTCTTCATTATTTTGCATCATATTTTCTATCTCATGCAGAAAAAGGTATAAATCTTCAAGTGAATTTTTTATTTTATCAGCCTGAGCCATATTAGACAGTATATTATACATTTCTTTATAATCCATAGTTATAACCTTATTTTATTGTTACATACCTTATATTGCTGTCATGTATTTTAAAAGAGATAATTTTATAATTTTTTATATATTTTTCAATATTAAATTTATCAGCCCATTCAATTAGTATAGTAGCATCTTCTTTTAATGTATCATAAAAGCCTATCATATCAAGCTCTTCTTCATTTTTTATCCTGTATAAGTCAAAATGAATAATAAGTCCGTTCTTTGTATTATATCTGTTTTCAAGGGAAAAAGTAGGGCTGCATACTTCGTCATTAAGTCCATAAATTTCTACTAAATATTTTGTAAAAGTTGTTTTTCCTGCACCTATTTCGCCATTTAGGAAAATTATATTATTTTTTATAAAAGGTGCAATATCTTTTGCCATATTTTTAGTATCTTCAACACATTTTAAAATATATTCAAAATTCATTAAATACCTCATTATAATAATCAATAATCTGAGTAATACATAAATATGCTGGGTTATTTTTTTCTACCGCTTTTTCTGCACTTTTTCCTAATATATATGCTGCTAAAATACATGTATTTTTTAAACTGTATCCTTGAGCAAAAAGTGAAGCAGCAAGTCCGCATAATGCATCACCACTGCCGCCTTTTGAAAGGGCAGTATTGCCAGTATTTAAAATATATACTTTATCATTAGGGACAGCAATAATTGTTTCTGCTGACTTTAATATTAAATATATGTTATATTTATCAGCAAACTCTTTTGCCAGCTTTACTTTATCTTTTTTAACTTCATTAATATCTTTATTAATAAGCCTTGCAAATTCTGCTAAATGTGGTGTAATAACTGCTTCTGACTGAATATTATTTAATTCATTAAGAGAAAGGGCATTTATTGCATCAGCATCAATTATAACAGGTTTTAAAGTATTTTTTAAAATATGCAGTATAAAATCTTTAACAGCTTTACTTCTACCCATACCATTGCCAATAGTATATACTGTTGAAGAATGATTAATAAAGTCACATATTAATGCAGGCTCATTATAATCAAATGATTTTGTCATAATTTCAGGAATATCTGATATAAAATTTCTATCTAATGTATTTGGATGGCACAGAGTAATAAGTCCGCAGCCAGAATGCATAGCAGAAACAGCAGCTATTTTTACAGCACCAGCCATTTCAACATTTCCACCAATAAGGGTAACTTTTCCAAATGTGCCTTTGTGGCTGTCTGCTGGTCTTTTTTTCAATGCCGGCTTATTATATTCATCTATAAATATATCGTGCTTATACTGAGATATGATATTATCAGGTATAGAAATATTTGTAGTAATAATATTTCCTGAATATTTTTTTGCAGGGTATAGAGTATGGCAGTATTTTAATGTGGAAAATGAAATAGTATAATCTGCATTAAAAACACATTCTGCAGCTTCGGAGCTGTCACTAACTAACCCAGAAGAAATGTCTACTGCAATTTTTAATGCATTTGTTTGATTTACCTTTTCTATTATGTCCTTATATATCCCGCTTAAATTTCTTTTAAGACCAATACCAAAAAGTGCATCAATAATTATATTATAGTTGTCAATATTATTAAGGGTAGATAAGTCATAAAGTGGTATATTTAAGTTATTTAAAATATTTAAGTTTGTTTGTGCAGTTTTGTTGTATTTATTATCATTTACAGGATAATATAAATCAGCATTATATCCATTTACTCTAAGATGACGCATTAAAACAAATCCATCACCACCATTATTGCCAGGACCTGCTAAAATAAGCATTTTACTATTTTTATCAGCTGTTTTTTTTATAAAATTGAAAAGAGCAGCTCCAGCATTCTCCATAAGTATTGTTTCAGAAATACCATAGATTGACTTAACTTCTTTTTCCATTTCATAAATATCATTACAGCTTAATACATACATTTACTATTTACCTTTTTCTGCTTCTTCTATACTGACAGCTTTATCAATAAGCATAATAGGCATATTTTCATCAATATAATATGCTAAATCGCAGTTTGTGCATATAATATATTTCTCATTACTATGCAGTTTAATATTTCCCTTGCATTTTGGGCATATTAAAATATCTAAAAGTTCTTTATCTATCATAAATGATACCTCAAATATATTTTTTTATTATACAGATAAAATATTATTAAATCAATTTAAAGTTTATAATAAAGAAAAAATGATAAGATGGAAAGAAAAGCGGGCAGCGGGACTTGAACCCGTGACCTAAAGCTTGGGAAGCTTCCACTCTACCAGCTGAGCTATGCCCGCAATAAAATCCTTATATATTAATTTTCTAAAAAATACAACAAAAATATTGTGTATGAAAATTATAATGATATTAATGATTATTATATTTTTAAAAATAATTTTATTTCCTGCTGCATTTTTATTATATTAACTTTGCTCTTTCAATTTTAAACTCTAAAACTATATAAGTGAAATATTAATATTATATATTGACAAGTGATTTTTTTTATGATATATACTCATATTATGGATATTAGATTAGTAAATAAAACACTATTTTCTGATTATTCTTTCAACGGACAATTTTCCGCACAATATTTTTCTATCTATTTTTGGCGCTCCAGCGTCAATTAATACCATTATATTTCAACACTACAATTTTATACTATTTTTACAGGCAAAACTAAGCTTGATGCTTAAGTTTTTTAAATTTTATGATAGAAAAAAGGTGTATTATGTTATTACAAAATAAATCAAATTTAATAAATATAATAAAAACAAGAAATTTAAATGTTATTTGCAGCAGCCAGCTTGCAGATATGCTTTCAGACAATATTTTATCAGCAGTTATTGTTGATAATAATTCATTATGTAGAAAAGATATAGTTAAACTTCAAAAGGGAATAGATAATTTAAATGCGGATGGAGTTATAATCAATACATCAGACTATTCAAAAAAGCAGATTTTACAAATTCATAATGAATGCCAAACACAAGGTATAGAAATATTATATAAAGTAATAAGTATTAATGATATAGCAAAAGTGTGCTGCACAAAAGCAGAGATTTTAATATTAGGCAGTGATGATATTCCAGCAAATAATATAAACCCATATATTTTAAAAATGCTTATAGACTGGGATGCAGTATGTTTTTTAAACTGTTCTGGTGATGGAATTTCTATGCAGCATATTTTAGAATATGGGTTCGCAGGTGTTTATTCTGAAAATTATATTAATACAGAAAGTTTTGATATATATGAAAATATAAAATCTACAAATTATTTGTCAAAACTTTATATGAAAAAGTCTTCTATCCGTCCATTATTAAAAGCTAAAAATATTGTGGATAGTGATGAGCTTAATATATGCTTAAAAAAAGATATTGATATGGCAGGGTTTTTATTTGACAAACACAATAAAAGTAATATTATAAGTTTGCTTAAAATCATAAAAGATAAAAATTGTATAAAAGTATTAGAAATTTATGATAAAAGTATAATAGATGAAGCATTATCATTAGTAAATAATGGACTTGCAGACTGCATTGAAGATAATACAAATATGCAGATATACACTGCAAATACATATAAAAGGTATTCTTTAATGAATACAAAAAATACTTTTATAGAACCACTGCTGATAGAATATATTGATATAATTAAAAATAAAGCAGAATTTCATAATCCATTATGGCTGTCCTTTCAGGAGGACAGGAATATGATGAGTATAATAAAAGAATATAAAGTGGAACTTATAGAATTTGATATAAAAAAATATAATACAGTAGATAAAATTACTGAAATTATTAAAAAAATAAAATACAAACAATAAATACGAGGTGTATAATGAGATATTCAAAAACTTATGGTGAATTTGGCGACAGCTATGTGCCGGAAATGTTGCAACCTGCTCTTGATGAACTTGAAACTGCATTTTTATCTGCAATGAATGATAAAAGTTTTTTAGATGAACTTGCATATTTACAAAAAACATTTATAGGTAGACCTACACCACTTTATTATGCTGAAAATTTAACAAAAAAACTTGGCGGAGCAAAAATATTTTTTAAATGCGAGGGTCTTGCTCACACTGGGGCTCATAAAATTAATAATGCAGTAGGTCAGTGCCTTCTTGCAAAAAGAATGGGTAAAAAGAATGTTGTAGCTGAGACAGGTGCAGGTCAGCATGGTGTGGCAACTGCATCTGCAGCAGCAAAACTTGGACTTGGCTGTAATGTTTATATGGGTGCAGTAGATGTGAAACGGCAACATCCAAATGTATTTACTATGCAGATGTTTGGTGCAAATGTGGTTTCTGTTGAATCAGGTAATAAAGGTTTAGCAGATGCAGTAGATGAAGCATTAGGTTTTTGGATTAAATCATTAAAAGATACTCATTATTTATTAGGCTCAGTAGTAGGTCCAGCACCATTTCCTGCAATAGTTAGAGAGTTTCAGTCAGTTATAGGTAGAGAAGCAAAACAGCAGGTTCAGGAATTAGGGCAAGATGTGGCAGCAGTAATTGCAGCAGTAGGTGGCGGCTCTAATGCTATGGGTATCTTTTCAGGCTTTTTAGATGATGAGAAAATACAATTAATAGGTGTAGAAGGTGGTGGAATAGGTGATAAATATGGCGAACATGCTAAAAGACTTGCACCAAACTCTGGTGCAAAAACAGGTATCCACCATGGATATAAAAGTAAATTTTTATTAGACAGCAATGGTGATGTGCTACCAACACATTCTATATCAGCAGGTCTTGATTATCCAGGTGTTGGTCCTGAACCTGCATACTTAAAAGAGTCTGGCAGACTTACAATGACAGCAGCAAATGATGATGAAGTCATTAATGCACTGAAGCTTGTTGCAAAACATGAAGGTATTTTGTTTGCTCTTGAATCATCTCATGCTCTTGCAGAGCTTTTAAAAATAGCACCAACTATGCCAAAAGATAAAGCTGTTATTGTTAATATGAGCGGCAGAGGTGATAAAGATATATTCATAACAGCTCCAGTTTTTAATAAACAGGAGTGGGTAGAATTTTTATCAAACGAAATAAAAAACTAAGAATGTATAAATAAGCATTGCAAAATGCAAAAAAATATACTATTCTTATCATTATTTATACAAAAGGGGTTTTTATATGTTTGTTCATGAAACTCACAGCTTTTATGTGATAGCTAAATTAGGCAGCTGTAAAAATGCAAAAGCTGATTATCTTGAGAAAAAAGAAGCTATTTTCAGCAAAGTTTTATCAAATATTGGTGTTGAAAAAGCATTTGAAGCTGGAGATGTTTGGCAGCTAAAAGATGTTATGTATTCTTCATCTGCAGATATTATTGATATTCTTAGCAATGAAATGATAAGACTTGTATCTCATGATGAAAGTATTACTGCTTCTGAAAAAAAACTATATGAATTATCAGCATCTAGTGATAGCATTATAGTTTCAGAATTTTTACCAGATAACACAAGTTATATAAAATAAATGGGAAAGGGTTGAAAAACCCTTTTCTATTTATTTCAGAGGAGTAAATGTTTAAAAATATTGTATTTATAGTATTATTGTCACTTTTTTTAAATGCATGCTCTGAAAGTGGTGATATGCATTTTGATTATTCTGATGTAAATAACACGCTTGGTTTAACTGTTGAGCCATCTAATTTACTGCAATTTCAAGATAAAAATCGTGGCGATGTATTAAACTTCAAACTTCATTTTTCTCCTTCAGAACTTACACCTTTAGGAATTGATAACAAAACTGCTAATTATGGAAGTGCTTTTGAAAATAATCCACCTTTTAATCCTTGTGAATGTTTAAATGAAGCTGCATATAGTGGATTTTGCACATTAAAGATTAAAATGTTTGATAATGCAGCAGAGAATAGTGCAGGCTCTATAAAACTTATGTTTTATTATAATCTAGATAATAATGAAGATACTATTGGCGACATAAAATATCACCAGTTGAAATTTGAATATAGAAATAAGCCATAGTAAGTTATTCCTATATAATAATCTTAGGAAATAATAAATAAGGTTGCTTTCAGTTTAATAAAAATAAGCTTTATAACTACCACATTTTCATTAGTTCTTGTAATAAATAACTTAAATGCTCTATGATAGTTGTATTAGTAAGTGCTGCAAGCAGTAAAAATATTGATGCAAATGCTAAAGTATTTATTTTCATAATATCCTCCATAATATAATTTGTATAGCAAATAAAATGCCAAAAAAGGTTTATAAATGTTAAGAAGATTTTTACTGTTATTTGTTTTTATACCTGTTATTGTTTATGCTAACCAAAGTTTAGAAAATGATTTAAAACTTGCAAATATTGGTAACAGAGGAGCTGCCTTTAGAATAGGTGCAAGATATCTTAATGGTGAAGGAGTAGAGCAGGATTATGAAAAAGCAAAATACTATCTTGAAAGAGCAGCCGATAAAAACCATTCCCATGCTTTATATGATTTAGGTTATATGTATCTTTATGGCATAGGTGTAGAAAAAGATTACATGATGGCTTATGATTATTTTGAGCGTTCAAAAGATGTTGGATTTGTGCCTGCTTATTTTATAATAGGGCTTATGTATTATGATGGAGCAGGGGTGAAAAAAAATGATAAAAAAGCCTATGAATACTGTAAAACTGCTATAGAAAGGGGCTATAAAACAAATAATATAATTTTAGACCATAAAAATAAAAAAATATTAATAAAACAGGAAAAAGAACAGGAAGATAAATAAAAAATTTTATCAATATGATTTAAATTATTTTTGATATAGATTGTTGAAATAAGTTAACATATGGATTTATACAAAAAACTTAGACTAATCCATATATAGAGCTTATAAAGTAAATATGGTCTTGCTGAGCTTGAAATACAGCGAAGCATCTAAAAAATAAGATAATTTAAATATATTATACACTCTTGTAATATATAATTTAGATTTTTCGTCTTTAAAATCAGGCTCAAAATGACTGTGGTGCAAATTTTTTGTGTAAGTTCACCTGTGAGCCTGCTTCCGTATCATACTGAGCCATTTAGGCGAAGTATCTAAGAACAAATAATTTAAATATATTATACTTTATTGCAATATATATAATTTAGATTTTTCGCCTTTAAAATCAGGCTCAAAATGACTGCGATGTAAAATTTTTGTGTAAGTCCAGTTTTTAATTGAGAATAATAATTATATAATATTTTGGACCTGCTCTCTAATTCTGTCAGATTCTGCTTTTGATTCAACAACTGTAGAAATAATTTCCTGTTTAGAGCTTTTTGACGCGATAGTGTTAAGCTCTCTGTGTATTTCCTGACTTAGAAAATCAAGTTTTTTACCAACAGGATATTCTTCTTTTAATATATGGTTAAATTGTATAAGATGTGATTTTAATCTGGTTATTTCTTCTGTAATATCTGCTTTTTCTCCCATAATAGATGCTTCTTGAACAATTCTTTCTTCATAGTTTGCATCTACTCCCATATCCTGCATGCGCTTAATAAATTTATTTTTCCAAATTTCAAAAACATCTTCTTTTGCATTTTCAATTAATTTTACATTTTCAGCTAAGTTATGTAACCTTGCAGTAATATCTTTTTCTAATGCTATACCTTCTTTCTGCCTCATTTCATCTAATTTTTTAGCACATTCTATTACTGCTTCATAGGTAATTTTTTCAAGTTCTTCTTCCATAGAATCATCATTTATATAATCCACCACATCAGGCATTCTAAGAAAATGGTCAAGTTTTGGTTTATTTTCAATATTTGCTTCTTCTGCAATTTTTGTAAAGATTTCTCTGTAAACTTTAACAAGGTCAGTATTTAAAGATGGATACTTTGTAATAGTATGCATATTTATGTCAATTCGCACATCTATTTTGCCCCTGATAAATATATCCTGTAATGGCTGGCGGAGAGTGATTTCAAGTGCTGAAACAGATTTTGGCAGCCTGAAATTAATATCAAAATATTTACTATTAACAGATTTTATTTCAATAGATATATCATATTTTTCTGTGGATTTGCTGTATTTTCCATATCCTGTCATACTTTTAGTCATATTCGCTCCAATATATCAATTGCAAAAAATAAAATATTTTGCTATGATAGCACATTACTTATATGAATATAGCAATTTTATAAAAATATTGCAAGGAGAGTTTATGTTTACATCTTTATCTATCATGGTAGTTTTTGCATTGCTAATTATATTTTTACTGTTTTCAAGTATTAAAATTTTGCAGGAATATGAAAGGGCTGTTGTATTCAGACTTGGACGCTATGCTGGTGTCAGGGGTCCCGGTTTGATTATTTTAATTCCTATTTTAGAACAAATGGTAAAAGTAAATATGAGAACTATTGTAATGGATGTTCCACCGCAGGATATTATTACTAAAGATAATGTTTCTGTAAAAGTTAATGCAGTTGTTTATTTTAAAGTGCTTTCTCCAGAAAAATCTATTTTAGAAGTAGATGATGTTTACTATGCTACAAGCCAGATTTCGCAGACTACATTAAGAAGTATTATTGGTCAGTTTGAGCTTGATGATTTATTATCAAGTAGAGAAAAAATTAATAAAGAAATGCAGTCTATTATAGATGCTCAAACAGACCCTTGGGGTGTAAAAATAGCTGCTGTTGAAATAAAACATATTGATTTACCTGCTGAAATGCAGAAAGCTATGAGCCGTCAGGCAGAATCAGAAAGGGAAAGAAGAGCAAAAATCATTTTAGCAGAAGGTGAATATCAGGCTGCTGAAAAACTTGCAGAGGCTTCCCGCATTATGGGAGAAAACCCTGTAACTCTGCAGCTTCGTTACTTACAGACATTATCAGAAATGACATCAAAGGATAATAATAAATCAACAATTATTCCAATACCTATTGATTTGATTAAAGCATTTACAAGCAAATAAATAATAAGCCCTTTTGCATATAAAGCAGAAGGGTTTTTTATATAAGGAAAGTTATATGAGTAATATTTTAGTTGGTGTAACTGGCGGCATAGCTGCCTATAAAACTGCATATCTTGTTAGAGAGTTTATTAGAGCAAGGCATAATGTAAAAGTGGTGATGACTAAAAAGGCAGAAAGTTTTGTTGGTCATACTACATTTGAAGCATTATCATTAAACCCTGTATTAAGGGAAGATAATACTCCAAAACCTATAAGCCATATAGATTATGCTTTATGGGCAGATATATGCATTATTGCACCAGCTACTGCAAATATTATTGGTAAAATTAATGCTGGTATTGCTGATAATGAGCTTTTATCTACTATACTTGCTTTAAAGTGTCCACTTGTTTTAGCACCTGCTATGAATACTAATATGTATAATAATGTGATAGTGCAGGAAAATATTAAAAGTTTACAGTCAAAAGGAATATATATGATACTTCCTGCATCAGGTCTGCTTGCCTGCCAGACAGAAGGTGAAGGCAAAATGCAGGAGCCTGATATTATTGCTGAAAAAGTGCTGAATATTTTAAATAATAAAAATAATTTATCTTTGAAAGTAGAAAATGATATGCTTTCAGGGCTTACTATACTTATTACTGCTGGACCAACAAAAGAATATTTTGACCCTGTAAGATATATAACAAATGAATCAAGTGGTAAAATGGGGTATGCTCTTGCAGAAGAAGCACATAAAATGGGTGCAAATGTTATTTTAATTTCTGGAGAAGTAAGTATTGTTTCAGATATACCAAATATACATAAAGTAGTTAGTGCAGAAGATATGTATAATGCTTTTCTTTCATTTTATAATGATGCTGATATTATTATTATGGCAGCAGCTGTTGCAGATTATGCTCCAGTTTATGAAAATATCAAAATAAAAAAGAATGATGATGAATTAACAATAAATCTTAAAAAAACAAAAGATATTTTAAGCTATGCGGGAGCAAATAAAAAAGATAACCAGATATTAGTTGGTTTTGCGGCAGAAACTAATAATATGGAAGAATATGCAAAACAAAAGCTGGAAAAGAAAAATGCAGATATTATAGCTGCAAATGATGTATCACGCAAAGATATAGGCTTTAACAGCATGGATAATGAAGTAACATTATTTTTTGCAGATGGACATATTACTCACACAGGAAGACAAAGCAAGCAGGATATAGCAAAAATTATTTTAGCAGAAAGTGCTATACTGCATAGCGAAAAAAATCAATAATTTACATCATAAAATAAGGGTCTTTATCTATTTTTAACCGCATAGCACCTTTTTTGCATTTATTAAATATCTGCTGTGCAATAATAAGAGCTTTATTTAAGTCGCTGTTGGTTGAAGATTTTATTAAAATTTCATATCTGTATTTGTTTTGCAGTTTTGCAAGGGTGGCATCTTTTGGACCATATATAGTAAGATTTGCTGCTTCTTTTAATGATTTTAAAGTATTTGCTGTGATTTTAGCTGTATTATAACATTCTTCCTGATTAATATAACTGAAAATAAGTCTTGCAAGTTTTGTAAATGGCGGGTATTGAGTTATATTTCTTCTGCTTAATTCCCATTTGTAAAATTCTAAATCAGTATTATCAAGCATATTAAATATAGGCACTTCTGGGTTCATAGTTTGTATATATACTTTGCCGCTTAAATGTTCTCTGCCTGCTCTGCCTGAAACCTGCACTAAAAGCTGATATGCTTTTTCCATTGCTCTAAAATCAGGCAGTGCCATTAAATTATCAATTCCTAAAACACCAACAAAAGTTACTTCTGGAAAATGAAGCCCTTTTGCAATTAATTGAGTACCTAATAAAATATTTGCTTCTTTATTTTCAAACCTTTTTAAATTTTTATTTAAAGTTTTAATGGAAGATACACTTTCAGTATCTATGCGTATTATTTTATCAGGAAACATTGATTCTAAAAATTCTTCAATTTTTTCAGTGCCATATCCATATTCTTGAAAGATTTTTGAGCCGCATACAGAACATGTTAAAATATTATATTCAGTATTACAGTATCTGCACAATGATTTATTTTTTGACTTAAATGAAACAAGTCCAACAGAGCAGTTAACACATTCAGCTAAAGCACCGCATTGCTGGCAGTAAAGATATGTAGAATATCCTTTTCTGTTAAGCAGTATAATTGCCTGCTCATCACGCTTTACAATATTTGAAAGCTCATCATATATAGGTTCTGCAATCATTGAGCCTATAAGATTAGTAGCTTTCATATCAATTATTTCAATTTTAGGAAGAGTTGCATTGTTAGGCCTTTCAAGCAGAGAATGAAGAACATATTTTCCGCATTCAGCATTATATATAGATTCAGCAGAAGGGGTTGCACTGCCTAAAATTATAGGTATATTTAAAATATTTCCATACATTACAGCCATATCACGCAGGTGATATGATGGTGATTCATCTTGTTTATAAGAGTGTTCATGTTCTTCATCAACTATAATAAGTCCTATGTTTTTTGCAGGAACAAATAATGCACTTCTTGCACCAAGCATAAATTTAGAATTGTCAGTAACAAAATCTGTAAAATGTTTTTTCCGTGCTTTATGTGTAAGCTTATAGTGGTATATAGATGGCTCTACTCCAAGTCTGTATGAAAGTCTTTCAATAAGCTGTGGTGTTAATGAAATTTCTGGAACAATATATAATACCTGTCTGCCACTGTTTATTACTTTTTTTGCAACTTCTTGATATATTTCTGTTTTTCCACTTCCTGTAATCCCTTTGATTAAGTGGCAGCAGTAAGTGTTTAATTGAATACTGTCTGCTATTTCCTGCTGTTCATTTGTAAGTATAATATCTTTAATCGGGTGTTTTTTTACAGGCTCAGTATCTGATATTTCCATATTTAATATTTTTTCTGATAATATTCCTTGCAGAACAAGTCCCATAGGGCATGTATAATATGAAGCAATATTTTTTAAAAATGTAATATATTCTTTAGAAAAAAGTGGTGTGTTATCACATACCATTATGATTTCTTTACATTCAAAATCAGGTTTTTCTATTTTTTCAAGCACAATTCCTGTAATTTCTCTTTTTCTAAAAGGCACAACAACTCTTTCGCCTGTATGTAATAATCCTTCTGAAAAATAAGTATATACCCCTTCTGTTGGAACAGGAAGGAGTATATTATAATATGTTATTTCCATTAAATTTTGCCATTTTTAACAAGCTCTTTAAGCTCTCTTTTAAGAACTTTTCCTGTAGCAGTTAATGGTATATTTTCTATAACATTAATAATACGAGGAAGTTTAAAGTTGGCTAAATGTTTTGCCAGATAATTTCTTAAATCTTTTTCATCTATAGTTTCATTTTCTTTTGCCTGAATATATGCGGCAATAATCTCTCCCTGCTCAATAGATGGGATACCAATAACAGCAACAGCATCAACTCCAGGATATTTATAAATTACTTCTTCCACTTCCCTAGGATAAACATTCATACCTTTAACTATGATTAAATCTTTTTTCCTGTCTATGATTGAAATATATCCATCTTCATCCATAGTGGCAAAGTCGCCAGTAAAAAGCCAGCCATTTTTTATTGTATCATCAGTTGCCTGTGGCATATGCCAGTATCCCTGCATAACATTAGGACCTTTAATAATTAATTCGCCAACTTGTCCTCTTGGCAGCTCTGTTTCATCTTCTCCTATAATTTTTGCCTGAATATTTGGAAGTGTTACACCAATCGTGCCTTGTTTTTGTTTATTAAGTGGGTTTAGTGCAACAACAGGAGATGCTTCTGAAAGTCCATAACCTTCAATAACATTAATACCAAATTTTTTCTTAAACTGGTTAAATATTTCTGCAGGCAGTGCAGCACCACCAGATATATGTATTTTGATAGGGTATAGCAGTTTAATAAACCATTTTGGCATAGGAGATTTTGCCATAACAGAATATATTTGAGGCACACCAAGCATAATTGTTGGTCTTTGAAAAATTAATATTTTCTTGAAGCTGTCTTTTTTCATATCCATTACTGAGCGAAGAATAATAAGTGTGCTTCCTACACTTATAGGGTAAATTATACATGTTGTAAATGTATAAGTATGGAACATTGGCAGCAGGATTAAAAACTTATCTTTATGGTTAGCATTAATCATTTTATCACAGCTTGTTGCATTTTCTAGCAGGTTATAATGAGAAAGCATAGCACCTTTTGGGTGTCCTGTTGTGCCTGATGTATATATAAACAAAGCTAAATCATGAACAGATGCTTTACATTCAATTGGTGCATCAGGCATATTATCAATATACTCATAAAAATTAAGGGTATTAACAATTTTATTATCAAAAGTAAATATTTCTTGTAATTTTTTGCACTGAACACGAACTTCTTCTACTACTGCTTCAAACTGTCCTTCTGTAATCATAAATAATGCTTCACTATTTTCAACAATATATGATGCTTCATTTCCTTTAAAGAATGTGTTTATAGGTATAGCAATTGCTCCGCATGCAAATACTGCAAATACAGATAAAACATATTCTGGAGAGTTGCCAAGCATAATAATAACTTTATCGCCTTTTTTTACGCCTTTTTTCTGCATAAAGGCTGCCATTTGATTTATTATTTTAAACCCTTCTGTATATGTATATTTTTTTTCTTCAAAATAAATAAAAGTTCTTTTTGGGAATTTTTTAGTGTTTTCATAAAGCATATTATAAAGATTTCTCTCAAGCATAAAAACCTCCTTATTAAAATAAATTTATTTTATACTCTATCAAATTTCGGGCAAGCCTGCCCATAGGCAGCCCTACCACATTATCATAGCTGCCATCTATTTTTTCTACAAACATAGAAGCAATGCCCTGCACAGCATAAGCACCAGCTTTATCAATATATTCTGCATTTTCCAGATATTTTTCTATTATTTCATCATCTATATCTGTAAAAGAAACATTTGTTATATCAGAAAATTCTATATTAACATGATTATCTTTACTATAACAGCATACACCTGTTATAACTTGATGAGTTTTACCAGATAATGTTTTTATCATATTATAAGCATCAAGTTTATCTTTAGGTTTGCCGTATATTTTATTTTCAAGCAGCACAATAGTATCTGCAGTAATCATTATATCTTCTTTATCTAATCTGTGAAATACAGCAGCAGCTTTTTCTTTTGCAATATAAAGCGGTGCATCTTCTAATGGGATATTAAAAGGAATAGTTTCATCAATATCTGCAGTTATTATTTTAAAATCTTTTATATAAATTGATAAAAGTTCTTTTCTTCTAGGAGAGGCACTTGCTAAAATAAAGTTATAATTTTTCATATTTTTCCCAATTACAAAGTTTGACAATTTTATGGTTGTTTGTCAATATTAATACTGCAACATTAAACTTTTTACAATAGTTTGTTATCTCATTAATATCCAAAAGATAAAAAAGAGTAGCAAATCCATCAGCTTTTTCAGCATTCTCTGCTATTACGCTTACTGATTTATAGTTATTTACAGGTTCATAAGTTATGCCTTCAAAAATATGGCTTATATATTTATCATTATCTATAAAGTATCTTTCATAATTTCCACTTGTTGCAAGAGCCATATTTTCAATATTTACTATACTTAGTGTAGTATTTTTGTTATCTGGGTCAATAATACCAGTATTAAAGTATTCTTTATTTTTTTTACCTGAAATATATAAATCTCCACCTGCATTAATTATAAAATTATCTATTGATAAGTTTTTCATATATTCTACTGTTTTATCAACAATATATCCTTTAGCATTAGCACTAAAATCAACCAACAGATTACTTTTTTTTATAAAATAATCATTATTTAATATTAGTTTATCAAACCCAGCATTTATTTTTGCATTAATAATATCTTTTTCAGCAGGTATATGATATGGTCCTTCAGGAAAACCGTATAATGATGAAACAGTATATGATGAAGGGTCATATTTTATACTAATATTATAATAAAAAATAGATTTTTTATATATATCAATAGTTTCTTTTGAAATATTAATCTTCTCATCAGCATAAGCAGTATTAATGTTTTTTTCATCTAAAAGAACAATGTCTGATAAATTATTAATATATTTATTAATTTCTGGCAGATATTCTGCATATTTTTCCTGTATTGTAATATCTATAATAGTGCCTAAAGAGAAAAAATGATAAGTGATAAATTTCTCTTTAGAGCATGCAGTAATAACATTAAACAGCAGTATAACAATAACAGTTTTCTTCATTTTAATATAAATTATTTATGCAATCCTTCCAACCATTGCAAGTGCTAATGCAATAAGTGCTTTTCTGTAATCATTATCTTCAAAAACATTAAGAGAGTTAAGTGACTTATTTATATATTCATCAGCTGTTTTTTCAGATATTTTTTCAATATCATATTTTATCATAATATCTTTTAAAACTTTTAAATCATCATCATTTCTTTCCTTTTTCTTAAATATTTCTGCAATAATATTTTTTTCACTATCATTAGTTTTTTCTAATGTTTTGATAACAGGCAGTGTCAGCTTTCCTTCAAATAAATCTGTTCCATTTTTTTTGCCTGTTATTTCAGGATTTCCCATATAGTCTAAAATATCATCAGTCATTTGGAAGCCAAGCCCTAAATAATAACCAAAATTTTTTAAGGCTTTTATTTTATCTTCACTAACTTCTGCAAGTCTTCCACCAATTTCACATGCTGCAGAAAAAAGCACTGCAGTTTTTCGTGTAATAATTTGGATATAATCATCAAAAGTTAAGTTAATATCGCCTGTTTTTAAAAGCTGTATTACTTCGCCTTCACTCATAGTAAGAGCTGCAGAAGAAAGTATCATCTGCACTTGTTTTGCACCATATTCAGTTAATGTAATATAGCTTCTAGAATAGAGAAAATCACCACATAAAACAGCTACATCATTGCCATATAAGCTATTTGCAGTAGGGCATTTTCTTCTATATTTTGCTCCATCAATAATATCATCATGAAGTAAAGTAGCAGTATGAATATATTCTATAACAGCACTCATTGCAGGTATATTTTCGCCTTTATATCCACACATTCTGGCAGATAATGCAAGAAATACAGGACGGAGCCTTTTGCCACCGCTTGAAAGCAGGTATAAAATTACTTCGTTTATTAAATGAACAGATGTTTTTATATCATCTTTTAAAAACTGTTCCACTTTTTCAACATCTTCTTTTACAAGATTTAATGCATCTTTTGCTGTCATAAAATTCTCCATAATATTTTTCAAAAATACAATAACTTATTTATTTAATAAATTCTAGTATTTTTTGTAAAATCTAAAAACGATTACAGCAATTTAACAGGTAATACAGAGCTTGATTTATAAGCAAAGTATCTAATTTGTGGTATTCTGATAAATAAGTGTTTATTTTTTTGCTTTTTTAGTATAGTATCAATTTTAAATTTTACATATTATTATACATTGATTACATTATTTTAATTTTGGTTTTAGACTGGCATCTTTTTTCATATTAAAAAATGTACAAGTTTTTATATCATTGGAGGATTTGAATATGTTTAATATAAAAAGTGCATCAATATCTAAAAAGATGATAGTGATAAATGCACCTGCTATTCTTATTATTATAACTGCATTATTCATTATTATAAGTATATATGCTGCAAAAAGTGCTGAAAATAGAGCAATGCTTAGTATTTTGCAGGCAGGTTACTTAGTTGAAAGTTCTTTTGATAATATTCTTGAACAGTCTAAAAAAAATAGTGAAAATTCTATGAGTGTATTTAAATATTTTCTAGAATCATATTACGGAAGTTATACGGAATTTGATATTCGTGGTAAAGCAGAAAATGGTTATCCTGCATATTATTTAAATGACCGCTTGGTTACAGGTGAAACTGAATTGCTTGACAGATTTTCAAATACAACAAATGATGTTGCTACAATTTTTGCAAAAGATGGGCAGGATTTTATCCGTGTTACAACATCATTGAAGGATGCTGATGGAAAGCGTGCAATGTATACAAAACTTGACCATAATCATCCTGCATATAATCTTGTATTATCAGGAAAAACATATTTAGGGAAAGCCACATTGTTTGGTAATGATTATCTTACTTTTTATGAACCAGTAAAAGATGCTGATAATAATGTTACAGGTATATTATTTATAGGGTATAATTTAAAGCCAGCTTATGAAGTTTTAAACAAAAGTGTTGGTAATATAAAAATAGGCACAAATGGATATGTTATAGCTTTTGATAAGGCAAATGATATTTTTACTATTGGTTCTCAATCATTTACAGGTTCACCAAACAGTCTGCCATTTGCTGATAAAATAAAAGAAAATAATGTGTTTTTATATAACTATAATAATAAAAAATTTATTGCTAAAGATATATATAATGAAGATTTAGGCTGGAATATAATAGTTAGTGCATTAGAAGATGACTATATTAAAGATATTCTACTTTTACGCACAATTATGTTTGCAGGAATGATTATTTTTATTTTAGTATTTTTTATTACAGTAAATCTTGTTATAAGAATGGTAGTAGTTGTTCCGCTTTATAAATTAACCACATCTATATTTAAATTTTTTGATTATATAAACCATAAATCAGAGAGTGAAGTAACAATATATAAACCAAGTGGAAAAGATGAGATTATGGAAATATCTAATGCTGTAAATGAACAAATGAAAAGACTTTATGCAAACTTGAAAGAAGATGATAATTTAATAGAAGAATCTTTAAAGGTTTCAGCACAGGTTAAACAAGGGTATTTAAATGTAGCAATAAATGCTTCAACTCATAATCCTGCATTAAACAGATTAAAGGATAATATTAATGAGACTTTTTCTCATTTAAGCTCAACTATGCAGAGCATTTTATTTGTTGTAGAAAAATATTCTGCCAATGATTTCAGAGATAGTATAGATGCCGGCTTTTTAGAAGGTGAATTATTAGCATTTATTAATGGCATTAATTTAATGGGAAGCAGAATCAGGGAAATGCTGCATACTTCTATGAATACATGTGAAAATTTAATGGGTGCATCAAATGAATTAAAAAGCCATGTAGATACTTTACAGTCAAGTGCAGAAATACAGTCTACTAACCTTGATAAAAATATTATATCTTTAGAGCATTTAAATGAATCTATGGAGCAGGTAAATATAAGGGCAAAAGATGTTGTTGAACATTCTGAAGCCATTAGAAATATTATAGATGTAATTCACGATGTTGCAGACCAGACTGACCTTTTAGCATTAAATGCAGCAATAGAAGCGGCTCGTGCAGGAGAACATGGCAGAGGGTTTGCAGTAGTGGCAGATGAAGTGAGAAAGCTGGCGGAAAGAACTCAGAAAAATTTACAGGAAATTTCATCAAATACAAATAAACTTGTTGAAGCAATTAATGATATGGATTCTGCAATTAAAGCTCAGACTGATGAAATGCAGACAATGCATACATCTGTTTTAGAGTTGCAGCAAGTAACTGCAAGCACATTAAATGTTGCAGTTTCAACAAAAGAAGTTTCTGATAAAGTAAATAAAATTTCTACAGATATAATGAATGATGCAAGTAGTAAAGAATTTTAATATTGGAGTGTAGTGTGAAAAAATTATTATTAAGTTTATTTTTAGCAACAGTAGTTATTTTTGTATTATCAGGTTGTAAAAATAATGAAAAACAAAATACTTCAATGCAGGAAACATCAAATACTATGCAGCAGCTGGGAAGTAACCAGCAGGACAACAAACAGGGTGTAAATGCTTATGAAATATCTAATAATCCTAACCAGCAGGTGGATATTTCAAAAAGTGGTGCTGCAAAAAATAGTAAAGAAACTGCTGTAAAAAATAAAATATTATTAACTTACAGTGTTGAAAAACCAGTAAGCAGTAATATTTCATTGCCATCATCTATGCTGAATATTGTATTTTCTTCAGATTCTGCATATACTGCTTTTAAAGATGATGTTTCTGAAAATATAGAAAAATATATACAGATAGAGCCAAAAATAAAAGGTGCATGGAAGCTGAAAAATAATAAATCTTTATTATTTATTCCACAGCAGGAATGGACAGCTGATACAAAATATACAGTAACTATTGATAAAACAGTTTTTAACGATTACTATGAAATATCAAGTAATACTTTTTCTTTTACAACAGACCCTTTTATGTTTCAAATAAGTTCAGAATATATCAATAATAATTTTGACAGTGAAGAAAGAGAATATATTCTGCATATTATGTTTAATTATTTATTTGACCAGAAACAGTTTAAAAAAGAAGCAGAGTTAACATTATCAGGACAGAAAATACCATTTAAAGTAACATTTGATAAAAGTGGTTATGGTGCTGTTATTACATCATCTAAATTCAAAATGTTCACAAATAAAGATATGGTATTAAATTTTACACTTCCTAAAATTGCAAGTGCTGATGGCAGCAGGAAACTAAAATATGAAATATATCATTCTTATACAATAAACAAAATTCTTGAAGGAAAGTCTTTTTTTGTAGATAATGTAAGGACTTTTATTGCAAATGATAATAAAGGAAATCCACGAAATATACTTGCAGTAACATTTTCTCAGCCTGTTAATATGGCAGATATGGTCAAATACAGTGGTCTTTTTATTACAAATGATGAAGCTGAAAGCTTTTTATATTCTGATAAAGATGTAAAAAGCAAAGTTGCTTTGACTCCAGTTGATACTGGCACCAATGCTGATACAGTTCTTTCATTTTATGTGGATGCTTACTATGATAAAAATTATGGTGGCGATAAAAGTTTTTATTTTGCGATTAAACAAAATGTTAATTCAGTATCAGGCAAATTACTTAATACTGGATATAAAGAAAGAATAATATTTAACAAACTTCCGCAGAAAATAAATATTTTGCAACAGGGTTCTCTTCTTTCACTGAAAAGTAAGAAAATGATTACATTTGAAGCAAGGGGAGTAAATGCTTTAAATGTGGAAGTAGGCAGAATACTTCCAGAACAGGTGCAGCATATAATTAATTTTACAAATAGTTTTGGTTTAGGTGTTGTTTCTTTTAAAGATAGTTATATGATGGATACATCAAACTTTGCTGAATATAAAAAAGCAAAACTTCCACTTGCTTCTAATGACAGAGTAATACCAAGTTATGCATCTATTAATATAGAAGAATACCTTGGAGCAGAACCGGGGCTTTATTATGTAAAAGCTTATGGTTTAGATGAAGCAGGTCATATTATTTATGACAATACATATTATGATTATGACTATAGTTATGATGAATATGAAGATGACAGCAGTAGCAGCAGTTATGTAAAAGAATCAAGATTTATACTTATTACAGATATGTATATGATAGCCAAAGAAAACAAAAATAAACAAGTAGATGTTTTTGTTGCTTCCATATCAAAAGGAGTGCCAGTTAAAAATGCATTAGTTGAAGTGATAGCAAAAAATGGACTTCCAATCATTTCAGGACAGACCGATAGTAATGGTCATTTTAAATATGAAATATCAGAAGATGATGGTGTTAGTAATATGCCTATTGCGGTCACTGCTAAAAAAGATAATGATTATACATATATTCCTCTTACATATCAAAGAAATATTGAATATTCTAAATTTGATATTGGTGGAGAATATATCAGCAGTGCAGATTCATTAAAGGCAATGATGTTTACAGACAGGGGAATATACAGACCTGGGGAAACTATCCATATTGCTTCTATTATAAAAGATTCAGGCTGGCAGAAAGATTTATCAGGTATTCCTGTTGAGATAACTGTAAAATCTCCAAAAAATGAAGTAATATTAAATGAAAAATACTCTCTTGATAAATCAGGTTTTTTAGATTTAGATATTGCAACACAAAGTTATTTTACAACAGGCTATTATACAGCAACAATATATCTTTTAACAAATAGTGGAAATAAAGAGGTTTCTCTTGGCAGTGTATCATTCCAATTAAAAGAATTTGATACAGATACTATTCGTGTTAATGTTTCATTTAATCATTCAAATGTAAAAGGCTGGATTAAAACTGATAATATTACAGCAAAAATAAAAGCAGATAATATGTTTGGTACTCCAGCAGCTCAAAGGCGTGTAAAAGCAGAAGTATCTTTTGCACCATCAGTATTGTATTTTCCAGAGTTTAAAGGATACAGATTTACAGACCCTTATGTAGATGGCACATCTATAATTCGTCAACCTTATAAACCAGAGCTTAATGAAAAGCAGACAGATAATAATGGTTATGCTGAGTATAATTTATCTAATTTATTTAATGATTTTGTAAGGGGAACATATCTTCTTGAATTTAGTGGAGAAGTTTTTGAAAAAGGCAGTGGTGATGGTGTTACTGGTTATAACAGTATAAAAGTTTCTCCAGCTGATTATTTAGTGGGCTATTATACAAACAGTTATCTTTATTATTTAAATTTAAATGAAAAGGCAAATGTTACCTTTATTGCAGTGGATAGTAATCTTAATAAAATCACTCTTAATGATTTAAAATTCAGACTTTCACGCATTACTTATGTTAATCAGTATATTAAAGACAATAGCGGCAGATATAGATACAGCACTATTAAAAGATATAATGTTGTAAATAGTGGTTCCTTATCAATAAGCGATAAAGGCTCTGATATAGAGCTTCCTACATCTGTTAATGGTGAATTAGTATATGAAGTTGTTGATAAAGATAATACTGTTATAGGAAAAGTAGAATATTTTGTTTCAGGCAGTAAAAGTATAGATACATCACTTGCCAAGGAAGCAGAGCTTGCTTTAAAACTTGATAAGGCAGAGTATAAGGCTGGCGATACAATAAATATGAATATTACTGCACCTTATTCAGGTTATGGCTTAATTACTGTTGAAAAAGAAAAAGTATATTCATACAAATGGTTTAAAGCAGATACAAATACTATAATAGAAACAATAAAAGTGCCGGAAGATTTAATGGGTAATGGTTATATAAATGTGGCTTTTGTAAGAGATATTGCTTCAAAAGATATTTATTCAAAACCATTAAGTTATGCTGTTGCACCATTTAGCATTGATAAATCAAAATACAAAATTAATATTACACTTAAAACACCAGAATTTGTGCTTCCCGGCAGCAGTGTAGATGTGGAATATTCTGCAGATAAATCAGGGAAAATTATAGTCTATGGAGTAGATGAAGGTATACTTCAGGTAGCAGGATATAAACTTCCTAATCCGCTTGATTTCTTTATGCAGAAAGTTGCTTTATTAGTAACTACTAAACAGACAGCAGACTTAATTCTGCCAGATTATAAAATATTAAGCGAACTTTCAGGTATTGGTGGTGGTGAAAATGCAGCAATGGCTAGAATGATTGCACAAAAACTTAATCCTTTTGCAAGAGTTGTAGAGCAGCCTGTTGCTCACTGGTCTCATATTATAGATGTAAAGGCTGGTGATAAGAAAACAGAAACTATTGTAATACCAGAGCATTTTAATGGCTCTATGAAAGTTATGGCTGTTGCAGTATCTGATAATGCAGTTGGCAGCACAGAAATAGCTTTTATTTCCCGAGCACCAATTATTATGACACCTAATATGCCTTATGCAGCTGTAGCAGGTGACAAATTTAAATTATCAGCAGGTATTACAAACTCAATAGAAGGTAAAGATAGTGCGACAATTACAGTAACAGCTAAACCATCAAAACATTTATCTATTATTGGAGAAACAACAAAAACAGTTACTATTAATAAAGGCAGTGAAGCTCTGCTTTTATTTGATGTAGAAGTGCTTGATGAATTAGGCAGTGCAGAAATTGTGCTTGAAGCAAAATCAAATGATATTAAAGATGTAATAAAATCAAAAATTACATTATCAGTTCGTCCTGCAGTGCCATATAGAACTAATATTCAGCTAGGCTCTTTCACTGGTGAAAAATCATCTATTAAAGTCGCAAATCGTGATATGTATGATTTTGCTGTGAAAAGAGAAGTTGCAGTTTCCAGCAATCCATTAATTGCTGTGTCAGGTATAGGCAATTATCTTCAAAATTATCCTTATGGATGCACTGAGCAGATTACAAGTAAAATATATCCTGTTGTGATTTTTGCAGCATCAAATGGCACTATTAATACAAAAGAAGTGCAGGATGTGTTTAATGCATATATTCGTGAGCTTACAAAACGCCAGAAAGATAGAAGCGGATTTACTTACTGGAGTGGTGGTATATATATTAGTGATATAGCTTCAATATATGCAACTCAGCTTTTAATAGATGCCAGAGAGCTTGGTTTTAATGTGCCTGATACACTTTATAATAATGCATTGGAATATATGAAGACAATTGCAGGTCGAAGACCTTATAATAATTATGAAGCAGATAATATTGCCTATGCAGTATATATTCTTGCCAGAACAGGAACTGTAAATTCAAGAGCATTAAGTGTGCTTGAAGAATACTGCTCTAAAAAATATGAAAATTGGGAAAATTCTCTTATTGCATCATATATGGGAGCTTCCTATGTGCTTTATAAAAATGACAGTAAAGGATATGAGCTTCTAAAATCATCTAAACCATCATATATTAAGTATTTATTTTTAGGTGATTTTTATGATTCTCTTACAAATATTTCAAGATATATTTATTTAACTGGAAGGCATGCATCTAAACTTATTGAAAAAGACAGCAGTTTTGTCAATAAAATTTTAAACTATATAAATGATGGATACTATAATTCATTTTCAAGTGCTTTTGCTCTTGCTGCTCTTTATGGTATAAGCACAGGTAATTACATGCTTCCTGAATATGAAGATGCAGGAAAAGGCATAACAGTTGATGAAAAAAATAAGAATAAAGCTGTATTTTCTAGCAATATAAGAAATATTAATGTATCTTTTGATAAAGCTAATAAGTTAGGTTACTATTATTATATTACAACAAGCGGCTTTGATAAAAATATTCCTGCACAAGTATCAAATGGTTTAGAAATTATAAAAACTTTCTATGATAAAAATGGTAGAGAAATAACAGAAGGAAAGCAGGGTGATGAAGTTACAGTTTCATTAAAAATTCGCCAGCTAGGTAATATGAAAGGCAAAAATGTGATAACTGCGGTTACAGATTTACTTCCGGGTGGCACCGAGATATTATCAGGTCCAAATGTAAGTAAAGTTTATGAATACCATGAATTTAGAGAAGATAGAGCAATTATTTACTTGAATATCCCTGAAAACTATTCAGGAACGGTAACATATAAAATAAAATTATTATCTTCTGGAACTTTTACAGTGCCGCCATCTTATGCAGAAAGTTTATATAACAGAGATATTAATGCAACAGGCAATTCATTTACTTTTATAATAAATGAAGCAGAGTAAATTTTATAAATTATTATATAATACAGTTATCTTAATATCGGCAGTATTAATTTTAGCAGTGCTGATATTAAAGATAACTGCAAACCCGCTGCTTAAAAATGTAAGCTTTTCAACAGCCATATATGACAGCGATAAACATCTTTTAAGGCTTACATTAGCTAATGACGGCATATATAGAGTGTATAAACCGCTTAATGAAATATCGCCTAAATTGCAGGAAGCTGCCCTTCTTTATGAAGACAGATGGTTTTATTATCATTTTGGATTAAATCCCATATCTTTGGGAAGAGCATTTTTATCTTTTGTAAAAAACGACAGCAGGCCACTTGGTGCATCAACTATTACAATGCAGCTTGCAAGGTTGAAATATAATATAAATTCTAAAACAATTTCTGGTAAATTGAAGCAGATATTTTATGCTTTAATTATTGAAATAAGACATGATAAAAAAGAAATATTAGAGGCATATTTAAATCTTGCTCCTTATGGTCATAATATAGAGGGGGCTGAAGCAGCATCTTTAATATACTTTAATGTTAATTCAAAAGATATTACATTATTTGAAAGTATTACACTGGCAGTTATTCCGCAAAACCCTGCTAAAAGAGTGCCTACAAGTAAAAAAGGTATGCAGCTGGGGATAGAAAGTAGAAAAAGGATTTTTCCTTTATGGATTAAACATCACAAAGAAGATATATCTTTATTGTCACTTTTGGATATGGAAGTATCTGTAAGACATCCAAAAAATCTGCCATTTGCAGCACCACATTTAACTGATTATCTTTTAAGCCGTGGTATCCGCGGAAGCATATATTCTACAATAGATATGAATAAACAAAAGCTTTTAGAAAATACAGTATCTGAATATATTATTAATAATAAAAGCAAAGGTATAAATAATGCGGCAGTAATGCTTTTGAACTACAAAACAATGGAAGTAGTATCATATATAGGCTCTTCTGATTATTTTAACAGTGAAATTTATGGGCAGGTAAATGGTATAGAAGCTATGCGTTCACCGGGCTCAGTTTTAAAGCCTTTTATTTTCGGATTAGCTGTTGAAAAAGGGCTTATACATCCAAAATCAATGATGAAAGATGCACCAAAGCAGTATGGAGCATATTCTCCAGAAAATGCAGACAGAGGCTTTATGGGTCCGTTATTTGCAAGAGATGCACTTATTCATTCAAGAAACATACCTGCTATTGAGCTTTTAACAAAGCTTCCAAAATCATCTTTTTATGATTTTTTATATTATTCAGGTGTGGAAAATCTGCAGCCTGAAGAATATTACGGCACAGCTCTTGCCATTGGCGGCTTTGAAGTAACTATGGAAAATGTTGTAAAAATGTATGCAGGTCTTGCAAATTTTGGAGAAGAAAAATGTATAAACTATATGAAAGATTTAAGATGTGAAGATGACAGCTACCGTATATTTTCAAAAGAGGCTGCATTTTTAACTATTGATATGCTTTACTATAACCCTAAACCATCATCAGTTTTTGATAATGACAATATTGCATGGAAAACAGGCACATCTTATGCTTTTAAAGATGCATGGACAGCTGGTATTTTAGGAGATTATGTATTAGCAGTATGGGTAGGAAATTTTGACGGCACAGGAAACACAGCATTTTTAGGTAGGACTTCTGCTGGAACACTTTTTTTTAATATTGCTTCTGTATTAAAATATAATGAAAATGTTGTATATTATAAACAAAAGCCAGATGAAATGCTTAATGTTAAGGAAGTAGATATATGTGTTCCAACAGGTGATTTGCCTAATAAATACTGTAAAAATATTGAAAAAGGATATTTTATACCGGGAGTATCACCTATTAAAGTAACAGATGTATTTAGAGCTGTTCCAATAGATAAAAAAACAGGTTTAAGAGCCTGCTTTTATGATAAAGAAACTACAGAAATGAAAGTATATGAATTTTGGTCGTCAGATATAAATAAACTTTTTAAAAAATCAGGTATACAAAAAGTGCAGCCGCCTAAATATATGTCAGGTTGCAAAATAAGTATAACATCAAATACAGGTAATCCACCACAGATTTTAAGCCCTGCAAGTATGTCTACATACAGTATATATAATGAAAATAAAAAAGATATAGCTTTTATAGTATCATCTGACAGCGATGCTGAAATACTTTATTACTTTATAGATAACAGATTTGAAGGCTCATCAGATATTAATGCTCCATTTTTTTGGAAGCCTGTTCTTGGAAATCATACACTGACAGTAACAGATAATTTAGGCAGGTCATCTTCAGTTAATTTTAAAGTTACATTATTATATAATTAAATATAATGTTTCATTATAAACACTTGTTATAATAATTTAAAGATTTTATTTATATATATAAACTATGTTTTATTTTATATAAAATTTATCTTTTTTAAAAATATATCAAAAATATATTAAATGTTTTGATTAAGCATTATAAATCTTAAAATATTCTTTAATTTTTTGAAATTATCTTTATATACAATAGTTTATGATATGTATTTCAGTATAATATAACTTTAATATAATTGTGTTATAATTTAATAAAAATACTTGCTTATTTAAAAAAAATAATATAAAATAAACACTGTTAGAAAATTGTGTAAGTGAGGTTCTATTATGATATCTACCACAGTTATAATTATTGGTGGCGGTGCAACAGGCAGTGGGGTCCTGCGGGATTTAAGTATGCGTGGAATACCTGCTATAATGCTTGAACAGGGTGGTTTAGCTTATGGCACAAGTTCTCGTTTCCATGGTTTGCTCCACAGTGGTGCAAGATATGCTGTTAATGATAACGAATCAGCAAAAGAATGTATTGAAGAAAATATGATTCTTCGTAAGATTGGTAAGCATTGTGTTGAATTGACAGAGGGCTTTTTTGTTCAGACACCAGAAGACGACAAAGAATTTGCTCCAAAATGGCTTGAAGGATGTAAGTCGGCAGGTATTAAAACAGAAGAGATTTCATTAGAAGAAGCTTTTAAGTTAGAACCAAATCTTTCAAGAGATATATCTAAAGTATATAAAGTGCCTGATTCCTGTATAGATGGTTTTCGCCTTGTATGGCAGAATGCTATGAGTGCTAGAAAATATGGCGGAGATTTATATACATATCACAAAGTTATAGAGATAATTACAGAAAGCGGTAAAGTTAAAGGTGTTAAAGCCTTAAATAAAGTTACAAATGAAGTAGTTGAATTTGGCTGTGATTATATAGTTAATGCTTCAGGTTCATGGGCTGGAGAGATGGTTGCACTTTCTGGTCTTGCTCCACTTCCTATTTCTCCAGACAGGGGGACATTGATTGTCTTTAACCACAGGTTTACATCTAGAGTAATTAACAGACTGCATAAAAGCTCTGATGGTGATATTTTTGTTCCACATGGCTCTGTTACAATTTTAGGCACTACATCTGCAGAAGCTAATGCACCAGATGATAAAACCCCTACAAGTCAGGAAGTTAAAAAGCTTTTAGATATAGGCAGAGTAGTATTCCCTTATGTAGATGATTATAGAATACTTCGTGCTTTTGCTGGCACTCGTCCACTTTATGGTGCAAAAGGAGCGGGCAGGTCTGCAAGCCGTAACTTTAATATTGTTAATCACACAGAAGAAGGTCTTTCTGGATTTGTTTCCATATTTGGTGGTAAATTAACAACATACAGACTTATGGCTGAAAAAGTAAGTGATGTGGTTGCAGATATGGCAGGTGTTACTGCAAAATGCCGCACAGCAGATGAGCCAATTATTCAAGATGTATCAGAGCATACTATAAGCAAAGCAAAAAAGTATTTTCCGCAGGGTGCTGTTAATATTGTAGTAGACAGGATTGGTGCAGATTTTGAAGAAGTGCTTAATAATATAGAAAACAGTAATGAGAAAAATGAGCTTATTTGCGAATGTGAAATGGTTACTTTATCTGAAATTAAATATGTTGCTAAAGATGCAGCATCATATTATTTAAATGACATAAGGCTTAGAACAAGGCTTGGTATGGGAACATGTCAAGGCACATTTTGTTCTTTAAGAGCGATAGCTGCATTAGAAAATGAAAATATAGAAATGAAGCTAAAACCTTCAGATAATATTAAAAACTTTTTACAAGAAAGGTGGAATGGGCTTCGTCCTGCATTATGGGGCGGTCAGTTAAGAGAAGCTGAGCTTACAAGAGCAATTTATCTTTCTACACTTAATTTTGATGGAGAAAGTTATGAGGCATAGTGATGTATTAGTTGTTGGTGCAGGTATGGCAGGACTTATGGCTGCTGTTACAGCTGCGAAATCAGGTGCATCTGTCAGTGTTTTATCTGAAGGTGCTGGAGTTATTTCAATAGGCAGTGGTGCTGTTGATTTTTTAGGATATGTTAATGGTAAAAAGATAACAGATAATCCATTTAATCATTTATCCGAGCTTGGTGAAATGCATCCATATAATATAATAGGTGCAGAAAATATAAAAAATGCTTTTGCAAGCCTTGTAGAAATATCTAATGCTAATGGATATGAAATTAAAATGAATGAAGAAGGGCTTAATCATACTGCAATATCTATTGCAGGAACAACAAAACCTACTTATATATGCAGCGAATCAAATAATGCATCAAGAATATTGAAAGCTAAAAAAATACTTTTTGCAGGTGTTGAATATTTAAAAGATTCTCAGCCTGCTCTGGCAGTAAAACAGGCAAAGCAGTATAAAATATTTGCTGATGCAGAGATTAATTCAGCTTTATTAAAATCCCCATTTGGTAAAACTCACAGAGTGCTTAACTGTCTTGATTTAGCACGCTATGTGGATAAAGAAGAAGGGTTTAACTGGCTGAAAAGCGAATTATCAAAGGCAGCAGCAGGATATGATGCTGTTATTATTCCTCCAATATGTGGCACAATAAATTATACTAAACATTTTAAAGAGCTGCAAAATCTTGGCTTTATTTTAGTAGAAGCAGTATCAATACCACCTGGTGTTGGCGGCTACAGGCTCAGACATGCTTTAATTAATGAAGCTAAAAAATTAAATGTTAAATTTATTGAAAATTGTAATGTTCAAAGAGCGGTCATAGAAAATGGAAAATGCAAAAGTGTAATAGCACTCCATAATAATATAGCTGGTGCTTTGGAAACAGAATATACTGCGGATAACTTTATAATTGCAACAGGTGGAATTATTGGAAATGGCATTGCGTCCACACCTGATAAAGTATATGAAACAATTTTTAATATAACAATTGATTCACCAGTTTCTGTTGAAGAAAGGTCAGATAAAAATGTTTTTGGCAGCCATCTTTTTGCAAGATTTGGAGTGAAAGTAAACAGTAAACTGCAGGCCTTAGACAGCAAAGGCAGTCCTTTATATGATAATGTATTTTTTGCAGGCAACACTATAGCAGGTTATGATTTTCCAACTGAAAAATCAGGTTATGGAGTAGCCTGCTCAACAGGTTATACTGCTGCATTATCAGCATTAGCAAGTAAATAAGAAGGAGAAATAACTATGTCATCAGAACATATAAATCCTGATAAATGTATAGCATGTACAATATGCCAGGTTCACTGCCCTGTAGCAAAAGTTACACCTAATTTTTTAGGACCAAGGTTAATTGGCCCTGCTTATGAAAGATTTAGATTTTTAGATATTGCAGAAGAAGAATCACTGCATTATTGTGCAAACTGTAAAAACTGTGATATATCCTGCCCGCAGGGAGTGTCTATCTCTACTCTTAATATGGTGGCAAGGTGCGAATATACAGAGAAAAATGGCGGCAAACTTCGTGACTGGGTATTAAGCCATGGCGGATTTTTAGCAGATGTATTTAAATATATACCTACTTGGATGAAAAATTTTGGTATGCATAACCCTGCAACAAGGATTTTGCTTGATACAATTGGTATTTCTAAAAAAGCACCAATTCCAAAATTTGATAAACATTTCAGACTTGTTTATAAAAAATTAAAACAGCCAAAATTAGAGAAAAAAATAGTTTTTTTTCCGGGCTGCTATGTTGATGATTATGATTATTCCATTGGTTTAGATATGATTTGGATATTTAATCAGGCAGGATATGAAGTTATTGTTCCTGAGCAGTTTGTATGCTGCGGGCTGCCGCTTGTATCTAATGGATTTATGAAAGATGCAGCAAAAAATGCAGCAAGCAATGTTTCTGTTATTAAAGAATATCAGGAAAAAGGTATTCCTATTGTTACAGGCTGCCCAAGCTGTGCATTAATGTTTAAAAAAGATGTGCCGGAGATGTTCCCAGAAGTTGTATATGACAGCTATAAAGGTGGGGTAATGGATGCTCAGGAATTTCTTATGAGTTGTGTAGAACGGGGCGAATTAAGTTTTAAAGAAAAAATATCAGGAAAATCAATTATATATCATTCTCCATGCCATTTAAGAGCTCAAGGTATAGGTCTGCCAAGTATAGATTTAATTGAAAAACTTACTGGCAGTAAAGTGCAGAATGCTCAGGCTGGCTGCTGTGGTATATCTGGAAGTTATGGCTTTAAAAAAGAAAAATATCAAATAGGACTTGAGGTAGGTAAAGAACTTTTTGATACAATTAAAAGCAGTAACTGTGAAATCGTTACAACAGAATGTGGCACTTGTCAGGCACAAATTAAGCACGGAACAGGTCAGAAAGCTTATCATCCTGTTACTGTTATTAGAAAGTTAGTGGAAAATAAATAGATTTACAGTAATTAGTTTAAAATTTAAGGTGTTGTTATAGAGTAGAATTTAATTAATATATAAAAAATATTGAAGGAGGTTCTTCATGAGCAGTGTTATGGTAACAATTATCTATGCTTTTTGCGGTGGTATATTTGGTGCAAGCATAGGTGCATTGTGGGCATTCATTTTATGCACAATTATTGCAGTAATGGGTGCATTAGTAGTTTTAGCAGGCGGTTCAGATTTTATCTTAATGCAGGTTGCATTAGGACCAATATTCGGACCTGCGTCTGGTGGTTTCTTATCAGGTGTAATTGCTGCCACTTATTCTCATGGTGTTAAAAAAAATCACCCAACTAACAGTGCCAAGGATATAGTTACACCACTTATGGGAACTTCCTGGGATGTATTATTTGTTGGCGGTTTAACAGCTGTTGTATCTTTTTATTTTGCAATGTTATTATCAAAAATACCTTATATTCAGTTAGGTGATACAGGTGCAATTTCAATTGTTATTTTATCACTGCTTGCACGGATACTATTCTTAAAAGAAAGTGCATTTGGCAGCAGGGAATCAATTCAAAAACACGGAATATTTGGGACAAATAATTATGAACTATCATGGTGTGGATATATGACACCAAAACCATTGCTTATGATGATAGGCATATCAATGGGTGGTGTTTCTGCAGCTATTGCATCAGGCACATTATCAGTTCTTCGTCCATTAGTTGAAACAGGTCAGATTAATGCAAGCCTTGCATGGACTGTGCCACTGTTTTTTACATGGGGTATATCAGGTATTATGCTTACTATGATGGCTTTAGGGCAGGGAGTAATAGGTAGAGTTCCTGTAACACATGCAATAAGCCTTGTTGGAGCATTAATGTTTTTACATACTGAACCTTATGTTGGGGCAGATACAGCAATATTATTTGGTATTTTAGGCGGTATTATGGGTATGGCAGTGCAGGAATTTGGTGCAAGGGTTTTTTGGAACCATGGTGGAAACCATATAGACCCACCAGCATTCTCTATTGCAGTTAATACTCTTTTCATTAATATATTATTTTCTTTTATTATTTAACATTAAGGAGGCATAATTTTATGGGAAAATATGTTTTAGCATTAGACCAAGGCACAACAAGCTCAAGAGCTATACTGTTTGATAGAGAAAGTAATATAGTGCAGATAGCTCAGCAGGAATTTTCTCAAATTTTTCCACAGGATGGCTGGGTAGAGCATAACCCTAATGAGATTTTTGATACTCAATCATCAGTTGTAAGAGAATGTGTAAAAAATGCAGGTATATCATCTAAAGATATTGCAGCAGTAGGTGTTACTAACCAAAGGGAAACAACTGTTGTATGGAATAAAAAAACTGGTGCTCCAATATATAATGCTATTGTTTGGCAGGATAGAAGAACATCTGCATATTGCGATAAATTAAAAGCAGAAGGCAAAACTGATTTAATAAGAGAAAAAACAGGTCTTATCTTAGATTCTTATTTTTCAGGGACAAAAATCAAGTGGATACTTGATAATGTAAAAGGTGCAAGAGAATTAGCAGAAAAAGGCGATTTACTGTTTGGAAATATTGATACATGGCTTATTTGGAATTTTACAAAAGGCTCAGTTCATGCAACAGACCCGTCAAATGCAAGCAGAACATTACTTTTTAATATTAATACTGGTATGTGGGATAAAGATTTATTAGAGCTTTTTGATATTCCAGAATCACTTTTACCAAAAGTAATGCCTTCGTCTGGTGTAATGGGTGAAATGCACCCTGAATTTTTAGGTGCCCCAATACCAATAGCAGGAGATGCAGGTGACCAGCAGGCTGCAACTTATGGCAATGCCTGCACAAAAGAAGGTATGGCAAAAAATACATACGGCACAGGCTGTTTTCTGCTTATGAATACAGGTAAAATGCATAAATTAAGTGCGAATAATCTTCTTACCACTGTTGCATGGGATTCTGGCAAAGGTCTTCACTATGCTTTTGAAGGCTCTGTTTATATAGGTGGTGCAGTAGTTCAATGGCTTAGAGATGGTCTGCAGATTATTAAAAATACATCAGATACAGAAGCTCTTGGCAAATCTGTTCCTGATAATGGTGGTGTGTATATAGTGCCTGCATTTACAGGTCTTGGTGCTCCATACTGGGACCCTTATGCCAGAGGCACAATAGTTGGTATAACAAGAGGAACTACTAAGGCACATATTGCCCGTGCTGGTTTAGAGTCTATTGCTTATCAGTCATTAGACATAGTTCGCTGTATGGAAAAAGATGCTGGTATGAAAATGAGTACATTAAGAGTAGATGGTGGTGCAAGCCGTAATAATATGCTTATGCAGTGTCAGGCAGATATGCTTAATGTGGTAGTAGAACGCCCAGTAATTACTGAGACAACTGCATTAGGAGCTGCATATCTTGCTGGTTTAGCTGTTAATTTTTGGAGCAGTGAAGAAGAAGTGCGTTCTATGTGGAAACTGGATAGGTGTTTTGAGCCTCAAATGTCACAGGAACGCAGAGAAAAACAACTTTATGAATGGCATAAAGCTGTAAAACGAGCTCAAAGCTGGTTAGAAGATTAATATTAATATAAAAATCTTAGAATAAATACCCATTTGCTTTTCTAACAAATGGGGTTTATTTAAATTTGGACTTATCCAAAAATTTTATTATATAAGTCATTTTTGAGCCTTATTTTGCAGGCAAAAAATCTAGGTTATCTATTATTGCAACAGTGTATAATATATTTAAATTATATGTTTTTTAGATACTTCGCCTTATTACTCTCAGTAAGATATGAAAGCAGGCTCAGGATGAGCCATCTTTAGTAAGCGATAGCCAAACTTATTTTGGCAGAGTGTGATTTAAAAAATTAATGAGAAGGCATCTTTTACTCCGCTCCGAGTATAGAAAACAGCTATTAATATGTGCAAGAACCCGTTTTTGCGATGCAAGGACTTTCCGAGTAAGCAGCGATTGAATTAAAAGTCCGTAGCTGGACAGTATTTTTTAATAAAGGATAAATTAAGATTATTTGCTATGCTCAGAATAGACATTGTGCAGTGGCAACTCTGTTAACAATAAAACTATTACAATTATGTCATTTTGAGCCTGATTTTTAAAAGCGAAAAATCTAAATTATATATATTACAGTATTATATAATATATTTAAATATCTAAAAAATAGACTGCAAACTTTTTAAATCCTTTTAAAATGATTATAAATATCATCAAATGGCAGTATAATTACAAAAAAATATAGTTTCTATTTTTTACATATTATTTAAGTTTATTAAACTTTTAATATATATTTTAATTAATGTTTTAAATTTATCTAAATCTATATATTCATTATTTTGATGTGCCAGTTCTTCATCATCTTTAAAATTAGCTCCAAAAGAAAGAGAATTAGGCATCATAGTGCAGTAAGTTCTGCCGCCTATTGCAACAGGTTCACTTTTATCATTAGTAACTTCCTGATATGCTTTTAACAGTTCTTGTAAATATTGGTTATTTTTATCAATATATAATGGTGGAATATGTTTGCTAATTTGAGTAAGCATCATCATTTTTTCAGCCAGATTATTAATTTTACTTTCAATTTTAGAGCTATTCATTGTAACTGGATATCTAATATCAAATTTTAATATTAAATCTTCTGTTTTATATCTAAGTATTCCAAGATTAATTGTTAAGCTGCCAGAAATATCATCATAACAGTCTATATTGAAACTTTTGCCGTTACTTTCGTCATTTAAAAGATATGCAATCTGCCTAATCCACAGCATAAGCTCCCATGAACCATAATCTAAAGAAGGGTGTGCAAGATAATGCAGCAGTTTATACATTGCATTTATTCCTTTTTCTGGATTCATTGCATGTGCAGATTTACCAGTTGCTTTTACCTGCAAATAACTATCCTGATAATAATCTATTTCTAAATCATCGCCAGCTATTTCTTCAAGCTGTCTTTTTATTTTTGCTAAATCCCCTGCAAAATAAGCGTATGCAGTATCAGGCACAATATTGACACGCTCTCCGCAGGTAAGACCCAAAAGTTTAACAGGCTCAAATCCCTGCAGTGGAAAATCCCGTTTCATAGTTATCTGCATTTGACCTTTTTCTGCATATACAGCAGGAAAATTAGCATCTGGGGAAAATGAAAATACAGGTATTTCTTCTGTTTCTTTATATCTTTTTATACACCGCATAGATGTCTCTTCATCACAGCCTGCAATTATTCTAAACCTTTTATTAAGTTTAATTCCTGTTGCTTTTAAAATTTTAACAGCAGTATATGCAGCAATTAATGGACCTTTATCATCTATTGCACCCCTGCCGTATAATTTATTATCATATATTTTTGCAGCAAAAGGTGAGTGCTGCCATAAGCTTTCATTTCCTGCAGGCACTACATCTAAATGTGCTAAAATGCCAATTAAATTACCATTACCATATTCTGCATACCCTGCATAATTATCAATATTTTTAACAGTAAAGCCATCTTTTTCTGCGATATTGATAAATTTATTTAAACATTCTGCAGCACCTTTTCCAAAAGGATTTTTCTCATCAACAGTGCTTCTGTCAAGTTGAGAATTAATTTTTATTAAATCCTGCATATCCTGCACAGCTTTATCAAAATATTTTTCTATTAACATATCTAAATTTTCCATAAACTACACCAGTTAATTATTTTTTATTTATTATATACATAATTAATTTTATTGCAACTATATAAAATATATGGTATACCCACGATAAAATAAAATATAAATCTCATCTTGAAAAATTTTGTATTATAGTATTTAATAAACCTAATCTTATTTTAATTAATGGAGTAATGAAATGTCATTTTTTGATGAAGCTAAAAAATATATTCCCGGTGGAGTAAACAGCCCTGTAAGAGCATTTGGCTCAGTTGGTGGTGAGCCTTATTTTGTTGCAAAAGGTAAAGGCAGCCATATATGGGATACTGATAATAATGAATATATTGATTATGTATGTTCATGGGGTCCTATGATTTTAGGCCACTGCGATAAAGATGTTAATGATGCAGTTATTAAGGCAGTAGAGAATGGTACAAGTTTTGGAGCTCCAACAAAAAAAGAGACAGAACTGGCAGAAAAGATTGTAGAATTAATGCCGTCAGTGGAAAAAGTCCGTATGGTATCATCAGGTACAGAAGCAGTTATGAGTGCATTAAGGCTTGCAAGGGGTTTCACAAAAAGAGATAAGATTATAAAATTTGAAGGCTGCTACCATGGTCATTCTGATTTTATGCTTGTGCGTGCAGGCAGTGGTCTTTTAACTTTTGGAGAAACATCATCTCCTGGAGTTCCGCAGGATGCAGCAAAAAACACAATAATTGCTCAATATAATGATTTAGAAAATGTGACAGAAATATTTAAGCAGAATAAAAATGAAATAGCATGTTTAATAGTAGAACCAGTTGCAGCAAATATGGGTGTTGTCCTTCCAAAATCTGGATTTTTAGAAGGTCTTAGAAAATTATGTGATGAAAATGGCACACTATTAATATTTGATGAAGTTATTACAGGTTTCAGGCTTTCATCAGGTGGAGCACAGAAATATTTTGGTGTAAGTCCTGATATTACAACTATGGGTAAAATTATTGGCGGTGGTATGCCTGTTGGTGCTTATGGAGGCAGAAGTGATATTATGGATATGATATCTCCTGCAGGTCCAGTATATCAGGCAGGCACACTTTCTGGCAATCCACTTGCAATGACAGCAGGTCTTAAAACATTAGAAAAATTATCATCACCTGATTTTTATAGAAAATTAAAAGATAAATCTGATAAATTATGGGCAGGATTTAGAGAAAATTCTAAAAAATTAGGTTTAAACTATGCTTTTAATACAATAGAATCTCTTTCATGCACATTTTTTACTGATGGCAAAGTTGAAAGTTACACTGATGCAGTGAAAAGTGATACTAAAAAATATGCAAAATTTTTTCATAATATGTTGAACCGTGGTATTGCATTAGCTCCTGCACAGTTTGAAGCTATGTTTGTTTCAAGTGTTCACAGTGATGATGATATTGAAAAAACAATAAAAGCTCATTATGAATCATTAAAAGGTCTCTAATATGGCATATATACCTAACAATAATGGTGATGAAGAAAATAAAGACAAGTCCGTTTATAAGCAGCTTTTTAATGCATCTACTGTAGGTATGGCTCTTGTTTCTGGTATGCTTGTAGGTGGAGCAATAGGATATTTTTTAGATAAGTGGCTGGGAACTTCTCCATGGCTTTTATTTATATTTTTAATTTTTGGTGTAATAGCAGGTATAAAAAATGCAATACACTATATGAAAAAAGCAGGCATTACTTTAGAAAATATAAGGGATGATAAAAAGGAAAAGAAATAAACAAGTGTTTTGTATACACTTGTAAACTAATAAAAAACATAAAAATAGTGTAGAAAACACTTGCGAAAAAAAAATATATAATATAATATAATAAAGATATGGTGATAAAAAGTTATAAACCTGTGCTTATAATCTCTATAATAATGCTGTTATCATGTTATACAGTGTTTTATTTTTTTTATGATATAACTTATGCAAATGCTTTTTTTGCAGGTTTTATTATCATATTGATTGATTTACTTTTACTTGCCCGTTATTTAAAAAGAGCAGTAAAGCAGGCTGCAGTTACAGGCTTTCTGCTGCAAAGTTTTACAAGGTGGGTTTTTATTGGTGTTTGTATATATATTTCTCTTGTAGTGCTTAAGTTATACAAATGGTCATTTGCTTTGGGTATAATACTTCCTTTTGTGGGAGTTTTTATTACTGGAATATATCAAATCTTTCGGGGGAAAGAAGATGGAACATCCTCTTAATTTGACATCATTTTTACCAGCAAATATTCAGCATCATTATCTTCATGTAATTATGCTTTGTGTTGCTGTGTGCATTATTTTCTTTTTAGGTTTATATGTCCGCTCATTACGCAGCGAAATACCTTCTAAGTCACAAAACTTTTTTGAAGTTTTAGTTGGCGGTCTCAGCAATTTAGCTGTAGATGTTATGGGTAAAGAAGGTAAACCTTATCTGCCAATAGTTTTTGGTATTGGTCTTTATGTTGCAGTATCAAATCTTATGGGACTTATTCCTGGGCTTATTCCACCTACAAGCAATATGAATACAACTGCTGCTCCTGCAATATTTGTATTTTTACTTTATAACTTTATAGGTATTAAAAAACATGGTGCATCTTATATTAAGCACTTTTTAGGACCTTTACCAGCACTTGCACCATTTATGTTAATCATAGAAATTATCAGCCACTTAGCAAGACCACTTTCACTTACAATGAGGCTTTTTGGTAACATTGCTGGTGAAGACTTAGTAGTGGTAATATTATTTATGCTTGTACCATTTTTATTACCAATACCAATGTTCTTCTTAATGATATTTACAAGCATACTTCAGGCTTTTGTATTTATGATGCTGACTATGGTGTATATAGCTGGTGCTTTAGAAGAAGCTCACTAAAATTCGCTGTCTTTTAATTTTATACGGTGTTGGATAGTTTCAAAACTTGGTCATTTACTTCTATGTAAACTCCCTTCGTTTTAAAACTATCCGCCTTGTCTAAAATTAAAATCTAAGCTAATTTGCGATGTTTGAAATTGTTTAGTTTTTAGTTTATTCGTTGTTGGCTTAATAAAAAGCTAAGTCATTTACTTATTATATAAACTCCTGTCGCTTTTTATCATTCCGCCTAGATTAAACTAAAAATCTTAATTAAATATATTTAGCTTAGGATATGTTGGAAAGTTTTTAAATTCGGTCATTTACTATTATGTAAACTCCTTTCATTTTAAAACTTTCCGCCTTGTCTAAAGAAAAAATTCAAGCTAAATATGATGTTTAACATCGCTTAGTTTTAGTTTATTTGTTGTTGGATAGTTTCAAAACTTGGTCATTTACTATTGTGTAAACTCCCTTTGTTTTAAAGCGATCCGCCTATATTAAGCTTAAAATCTTGATTAAATTATATTTGATTTAATTAAGTAAATTTGTAAATATATAATCTTATTAAGATGTATATATAAATTAAAAAAATAGCGTTCTTATTTTACGCTTAAAATATTTTTTATTTTTTGGAGGACTTTTCAATGAAAAAAGTTATCTTAGCTACAATGATGGCATTAATTGCAGTGCCAGCTTTCGCACAAACTGGTGCATCATCTAGTGCATGGGCACTTTACTTAGGTGCAGGTCTTGCAATCGGTCTTGCTGGTCTTGGTGCTGGTGTTGGTATGGGTAGTGCTATTAGAGGCGGTCTTGAAGGTATTTCTCGTAACCCTGGGGTTGCAGGTAAAATTTTCACTTACTTACTTGTAGGTGTTGCACTTATTGAATCTATCGCTATTTATGGTTTAGTTGTATCTCTTATCCTTCTTTTTGTTAAGTAAGATTTATAATAAATCAAAATATATAAGGGCAGGGTATATAAACTCTGCCTTTTTTTATATTATAAAAGAAATGTAAAATAAAAGTAACATTAATAAATGTAAGTCCAGATAAAGAATACTGTGATATAATGTATTAAAAAATATTGGATACTTTTAATAAACATAATATAGATACATACATATTTGATAGTATCTTTAAAAATTTGCAATTTTAATTGTAAGAAATAAATATAACCTTATTTAATAGATAAAGTATATATAGTATCTAAACAACAGATAATTTAACAATGTTATATACTGCTGTAATATATATAATTTAGATTTTTTTGTCTTTAAAATAAGGTCAAAATGACTGCTGCATAAATTTTTTTGGTAAGTCCAATTTTTAATATTATTTTTCTTTATAAAACAGATTTTTCCTTTCAGTTACTTTTCCGCATGCACTGCATACATATACTTTATAACCAGACTTAACTTCCATATTTTTTTTTCTGTTGATATATCTTGACTGGCAGTATGGGCATCTGTGAACTGTAAAAAACTTTAAAAAAAAGTATGTTCCAGCTATAATAAGTATTAAAACAGTAATTTCCATCAGTTAATTCTCCAAATATAAAGTAGTAGTCTAATTATATTCAAATTTAAGATATTTATATACATTCTACAAAATAAAATATTTAGTTAATGCAGTAAAAATATATATAAATAAAAAGCAGTATTTATATAAATAACATAAAAACTGCTGAAAAATATAAGGAAAATTAATCTTTGATAGTATTTCAGCAAATTTGCAATTTTAAAAAAAGTATTATAAAAATATATTTACACTCTATATATTGTTTTTATATCATAAGTATAAAGCAGCTTCACAGCATATAACACACAATTACATAAAATACTATTATAAAGTTTATCTCAATCATCCCTTTATAAAATCTACAAATGAGTGCAGCAATTTAAGCAGTCGTTTAAGTTTTCATAAAATATATCATTAGCTGATTTATATTAAATAATTGTTTAAGATAAGCCTGATAATAAGTTATATTATCAGGCTTTAATATTTTTAAATATTTTATAATATTACTTATTTATTGTACAGGTTCTTCAATAATTAATTCTACATCTGAATTTTCATTCTTGCTGCTGTCATCATTATTTTTTTCTACAGTGTATGCGTCTTCTTCAGCTGTATTATATTCCGCAGGCTGTTCTACATCCCATGCTAACAAATCTTCTATATCAATCTTTAATGATGATGGATTTTTAAGTATTGCTTTCACTGGTTCACATTTAGAGACTCTGTCTGCAAAATCATAGGCATCATATTTTAAATCATTTTCACCAGTAATTCTTATATCTGTATTCGCTTTTGCAAGTATCAAATTACGGGCTGTATTTTCAGAGCATGCAATAGCTGCTGCAATTAATGGGGTAGCATCTTTTGGAAATGGTGGTATTTCATACATATATACAGCAAATGGAAGCTGGTTATCTATACCGCCTTTCATAATTCTTACAATCTGTGGGTTAAGTTCTTTTTCTGCATATCTTTTTGATTCAGATAATAAATAACCCCTTGCTTCAATATTTTCTGTTTTTATATTATATTTATTAAGTATATCGTTTACTGTTTTTATATTTTTTGCATTTTCAAATATTTCAATTGTTTTATCATCAGGCATTAAATCATACCTAGATGTAGTATTGCCTGCACTTGTTAAAAGAAGCCTTACAAGAGCTGCTTGATTTTTGCCATTATATTCTTTTATTACCACAGCAAGTGGAGTTAATCCATTATAATTTACTTTATCAATAAATGCTCCACCCTCTAATAATATTTTTGCTGTTGATAGATTACCTGCTCTAACTGCAGTATGAAGTGGAGTATCGCCATTACTATCCTGTATATTTAATATTTCAGTTTTCTCATTATAAAAAGCCATGGCTTTTAAAAGAGCATGATATTCCATAGCTGCAGCAATATGTGCAACAGTTGCTCCAGCTGGTAATTCACCATTTTCAACAGCTAATGGTGTATCTAATACAGTAGTTAAATTGCCGCTTTCAAGCATAGTTTTGATTTCTTTAATACCTGTTCCGCTTTGTTTGTAACCATTGATTAATGATTTAAAGAATGTATTTACTGGAATATCTGCTTTTTTTATTTCTTCATCCATGACATTATAGAAAAGGTAATCAATCAATGAAACTTTTACACCATCAAGAGTATACATTTGAGCAAAAAGTGAGCCAGTTTTATCAAAAAACAGTTTTGCAGCCTCATAGTTATTATTTTCTAAAGCTGTTACTATTGGAAGCAGATTATTTGGATTATTATTATCATTTTTAAAGAAGTTAATGCCACCTGCATACTTTAATATAACAGGTATAATATTATTTAATTTATTTTCAACAGCATAGTTCATAATTGTCTGCACTGGGATATATTCGCCATTATCTCCCATAATATTTATTATAGAGTTAGCTGCATATAATTCTGCTTTATTTTCATAAACTGCAGGGTTATCTTTTTCAAATTTGCGGACAGCTTTAAGGTAGTTTTCAAACATACCAGCCTGTTCTGCTTCGCCGCATTGGATAATAACAGCTGCAATAGAGTTGCCATTAATAGTTGTTTTCAAATCTGCACCTTTTTCTATTAAGTTATTAACAAGTGAAGGTGTGCAGAAAAGGGCAGCAATACCAAGTGGCGTTGCACCTTTTTGTATAGTAATTTGTTCATCATTTATTAAAAGTCGTTTTGCATGGCTTGGATAAGGTATTGTAACATTATCTTCAAGCTCTGCATTGATGCCTTTTTCTATTAATTTGTATAATAAATCATATTGTGGATTTTTAAATAGTGAAAGTGATTTTTCAAATTGAGTCATATCAGTTTTTTCTATAACCTGTTCACTGCTTGTATTATCAAGCTGTTTTTGTGTTTGCTCTTTTTTACAACCAAAAGAAAAAATAACAATAATAATTGCTGATAAAGTAATAAGTTTTTTCATAACTCTCTCCGTTACAATTTTTAATGAAATAAATTTTATCATATATTTTTTATTTAGTCATTAAAAAAATATTTATTTATAAAGCTGCTGTCATATAAAAATATATTTTATAAATTCTCTTGACAAACTTTTTAATATGTAATAATAAAGAGATATAGTTTATTCCATTATTTTCTAGAAGGTTCTGTATATTGTCAACCAATTTTTTAGTTAAATTTCAGTTACCTTAAAGTTTTGTTTGTTGCTTTATTCATGTATTTTTGTGTGAAAATATTTTTAAGTAATATATAAATGTTCATTAAACAGGGGTATATTTGTGAATCTTACAGAGTTAAAAAAGAAATCTATTGAAGATTTAGTGGCTATTGCTACTCAGCTTGAAATTGAAAATGCTGAAAACTTATTAAAACAAGAGCTTGTATTTGAAATATTAAAGTCAACAAGCATAAAAAATGGTCAGATTTATGGTCAAGGGGTATTAGAGATTTTACCAGACGGGTTTGGGTTTCTCCGCTCTCCAGACTATAACTATCTTCCAGGTCCTGATGATATATATGTATCACCTGCACAAATTAGAAGATTTGGTCTTAGAAATGGAGATACTGTTGCTGGTGAAATTAGACCACCAAAAGATAATGAAAAATATTTTGCACTTTTAAAAGTAGAAACAGTAAACTTTGATGCACCTACAAGACAAAGAAATCTGTTTGAAAACTTAACTCCTCTTTTCCCAGATGAAAGACTTGATTTAGAAGCAGATCCTACAAAATATGATACAAGATGTATAAATTTAATTGCTCCAATAGGTAAAGGGCAGCGTGGTTTGATTGTTGCACCTCCTAGAACTGGTAAAACTGTTCTTATGAAATCTATTGCGAGCAGTATCGCAAAAAATCACCCAGAAGTATATATGATACTTTTATTAATAGATGAAAGGCCGGAAGAAGTTACAGACTTTAAAAAAACTGTTGCAGCAATGACTGCAGAAGCTGTTAATGAAGGCAGAGAGCCTATGCAGGTAGAAGTTATATCATCTACTTTTGATGAGCCGGCATACAGACATGTGCAGGTAGCTGAAATGGTGCTTAATAAATCAAAACGGCTTGTAGAAAGTGGCAGAGATGTGGTTATTATATTAGATAGTATTACTCGTCTTGCAAGAGCATATAATGCTGTTGAGCCATCAAGTGGTAAAGTGCTTTCTGGTGGTGTTGATGCGAATGCATTGCATAAACCAAAACGCTTTTTTGGTGCTGCAAGAAATATTGAAAACGGTGGCAGTCTTTCTATTATTGCTTCAGCCCTTGTAGATACAGGTTCTAGAATGGATGAAGTTATTTTTGAAGAATTTAAGGGAACAGGTAATATGGAGCTTCATCTTGACAGGCGTCTTGTTGAACGCAGATTGTTTCCTGCTATTGATATTAATAAATCAGGCACACGCCGTGAAGAACTGCTGCATACTCAGGAAGAGCAGAATAAAGTATGGATATTACGCAGATTTTTGTCAAATATGAACCCTGTAGATGCAATGGAACTTGTGCTTGATAAAATGCGCGGCACAAAAACAAATGCTGAATTTTTAAATAATATGAGCAAATAAATTGTTATATGGGACATTATATGTCCCATTTTTTATAGGTGATGTATGGCTAAAATACTGTTTTTCAGTGGTGCAGGGCTGAGTGCAGACAGCGGACTTGGAGTATTCCGTGGTGGAAACGGTCTGTGGGATAAATATGATATTAATAAAGTCTGTAATATTGTAACATGGAGAGCAAATTATAACATGGTACATGAGTTTTACTCAAAAAGAAGATGCCAGTATGTTGATGCAGAGCCTAATAAAATGCATAAAGTTATTGCAGAATTGCAGAATAAATATGGGGAAGAAAAAGTTGTGGTTATTACCCAAAATATTGATAATCTTCTTGAGAAAGCAGGATGTAGAAAAGTTATGCATGTTCATGGTCATATAAATTATATTCACTGCACAGAATGTCTTAATGAAATATATATTGAAGGAGAATATAAGCCTTTAAAATGTGAAAAATGCGGTAGTGTAGAATTTAAACCATCTATAATATTTTTTGGTGAACAGGCACCAAAATATTATGATATGTATCAAGCATTTGCAGGATTAGAACATTGTGATGGTGTAGCAGTTATTGGAACAGAAGGTTCTGTAATCCCTATTGCACAAATCCTTGGCACAAAAACAAATGGTGTAAAAGCTGCAAGACTTTTATGCAACCTTGATAAATCGCCATATATTGATGACAGATTTTTTGATGAAGTTATTTATGAAAGGGCAGAACTTGCATCTGAAAAAGTAAGTGCATTTGCTGAAAATATTTTAAGATAATATAAAAAATGTGAACTTATCTGACTTGTGATATATAATTTAGATTTTTTGCCTTTAAAATCAGGCTCAAAATGACTTCTGCACAAAATTTTTAGATAAGTTTAAACCTTTAATTTTTAGCTGTGGAAGTGCAAACAAAAATAGAAAGTCTAATAAAAAGTATAAAATCTGATTTTGATGAAATATTCAAAAGTATGTTTAATATAAAAAAGATAGATATATAAAACATTATAAATGTAATGAATATTCAGCTTATGTATGATGGACTTATTAATAATTATGAAAAAGGCAGGTAGTTTTTGGAAGATATATTATTAAAAGTAGAAGATTTAGAAACTCTTGTAAACTCTAAAAAAGTAAATTTTTCAGCAGAAAAAGGTGATATAATATGTATTTTTGGACTTAATGGCTGTGGCAAAAGTGTGTTGCTTAAAACTTTATGTGGTGTAGTAGATAAAAAGCAGGGCAGTATACTATATAATATAGATAAAAAACAGCTTGGTGTATGTCTGCAGTTTCCAGAGCATTTGATATTTAAAGAAACAGCTCTTGAAGAAGCTGTGCTTATTATGGATAATAATGAAAATAGTGCAAAAAACTTACTAAAAGAGATTAATGCCAGTAAAGATATGAGTCCGTTTTATTTAAGTGACGGTCAAAAAAGGCTGCTTTTTATCTACGGCTATCTTGAAACAAAAGAATTGATTATGCTTGATGAGCCTTTTGTTTCACTTGATGATAATTCTAAAACAAAAGTTGCAGCAAAAATCAAAGAAGCAGCAGACGCTGGAAAATGTATAATATATACAGCAAACAGGGCTGTAGATAAAGAAACAGCAGATAAAATTATATATTTATAATACAAAAAGAGCAGTGTATTAAAAAACTTAGGTTTATTATATTTAAGTCCATTATTAGCAGGCTTAGGCTTATCATATATGAAAGATGTAAAAAATCAAAGAATGAAGTGGAATTTAAATACATACACTGGCATAATAGAGCTTTCTCAACTACTGCCTGCACAGACTGAAGAATATATAGAAAAATATAAATATATTCAATGTTATTATGGGATAACTGGTAAATTATAAAAACTATAAAAAATACTTGCTATTTCATAAAAAATATGGTAGAAAGTGCAAGAGCTTTTAAGAAGTAGCTTTATAAGGGTATTATCCCTTATTTCCGCTCATAAATAGTAAGTTATTTATGATGCTAGTAATATCTTGTGTTGCAGGATATTTCTTGTTGTAATTATTCTTATAATATTTATTCATATTATAAGATGTAGTTAGGCGGGTTGCTCCCGCCTATTTTTTTGTTTTAAGGAGTATAATTTGCGTATAACAATACCAAAAAAATTTATAGAATATGCAGAAAAAACTGCATGTAAATATAAATGTAAAGTGCTTGATATTACATTAAAACCTGAGAAAAAATCTTACACTTTGCGGGTAACAATTGATGGTGATGATACTTCCTTAAATATGTGTGCAGATATAAGCAGAGAACTTTCTAAATGGCTTGATAGTTATGAAAGTGAAATTAAATGTCCATCATATAATTTTGAAGTATCAAGTCCAGGACCAGACAGAAAACTGCATAAAGAGCATGATTTTATAAACTGTATTAATAAAATAGTTTATTTTGAGACAAAAACAAAAGCCAAAGACGGTCGTAAAAGATATAAAGGAAAAGTAATGTCATGTGAAAATGGTATTGTCCATATCTACACAAAAGAAGAAAGTGCAGAATTTGATATTGTCATTTCAGATATTGCAAAAGCCCGCATTGAATATGAATTTTAGGAGGAATAATGAGCAGCAGTAAAGAAATCATAAAAACTGTGGAAGATTTAGGCAGAGAAAAAGGTATATCTAGAGAAATATTAGCAGATGCTCTTCATGAAGCTATTGTAGCAGCTACTGTTAAGCGTATTGGTAAATATTTAGAACCAGAAGTTACTGTTGATTTAGATAAAGGCCTTATAAATATATTAATACCAAAAGAAGTATCAGAATCAGAAGAAAGCAACTGGTATGAAATAACTATGGAGGAAGCAAAAGAGTATAAAGAAAACCCACAGTATGGTGATATATTAATGGTGCCGACTACTCTTGATGCTTTAGGCAGACAGGCAGCTCTTGTTGCTAAGCAAAAACTTATTGAAAAACTAAAAGAAGCTGAAAAACAAGTTATATTAGATAATTTTCAAAACAAACTTGGTGAAATAGTTAATGGAACTATTTTAAAAACAGATAGAGATAATATTATTATTAATATTGGTAAAACTGAAGCTATACTCCCTAAAAAAGAAATGATACCCGGTGAATTTTTTAATAGAAATGACTATGTGCGTGCATTACTTTTAGATATTAAACTTGTTAAAAGCTGGCCACAGTTAATATTATCTCGTTCACATCCTAATTTTCTTAAAAAATTATTTGAAGCAGAGATACCAGAAGTATTTGAAGGTATTATTGAAGTTAAAGGTGCTGCAAGAGAGCCGGGAGACAGAGCAAAAGTTGCAGTATATTCTAAAAACTCTAATATTGACCCAGTAGGTGCATGTATTGGTGTTAAAGGTGCTAGAATATCAACTATTTCTGATGAACTTAAAAAAGAAAAAATTGATGTTGTTGAATGGTCTCCAGACCCAGTTAAATATGTATGTAATGCAATCAGTCCTGCTAATGTTTTATTAACAAATATTATTGAAGATGATAAAACTATAGAAATAGTTGTTCCTGATGACCAGCTTTCTTTAGCTATTGGCAAGAAAGGTCAAAATGTCCGTCTTGCAGCTATTTTAACTGAATGGCGTTTAGATGTATTAAAGGAAAGTGAATATGCAGAAATTAGAACAAGCCGTTTAGAAGAGCAGGAGCAGGAATTAAAAGCTTTTTATGAGCTTTATAATCTGGAAAATTTAGAAATTTTAAATCATGCTATGATTGCTAAATTAATAGAGCATGGTGTAGGTGATATAGAAAAACTTTCCAGTGCAAGTGTTGATGAAATTGTATCTTATTTAGAAATTTCTGAAGAAGCCGCTGTTGGTATAATCAATGCTGCAATAGATTATTTAACAGCAAAGCTTGATGAACTTGACGACGAAGAATAGGGTTTATATTGTCTAAGCCGAAAGAATACAGAGTTTGTGCATTTTGTGGTATAAGGCAGCATAAATCAAATTTATTAAGAATTACTCTGCCAGATATTTTTTTTGATTTTTGGCAGAATAAACAAGGCAGAAGTTTTTATGTATGCCCAAAACATACATGTATAAATAAAGTATTTAAAAAGAAAACTGTATATAAATATTTAGATGAAAGTGTAAATATAAATTTATTATATGATAAACTTAGAGAAAATATAAAAAATAATATTATATACAATATTAATAAGTTGTTTGAGAAATATGGTATTAATGATGCTTATATAAACACTGAAAAATTAGTTTTATTCAGGTATGATGTATTAATAAACAGCAGTAACAATATATTATTAGATAAAGCAGTTTATAATGGCAGTAAAAAATTATGCATTGTTTATGATAAATATACAGCAGATAAATTAATAAAATATAAAAACTTGATTACAGATATTGATGGTTTATTTTATGGAGAATTAAATGGCGTTAAAAAAAGTTAGTGATGTGGCGAAAAATGCAGGTATTAGTATTGAGGAAACTGTAAAAGTGTTACAGGCATCAGGTGTGCAGGTATCCAATGGTAATGATACTGTTAAAGATGAAGATGTAACAGCAGCTGGACTTGATAAAAGAGGACAGCTTGATAGAAGGCAGGAAATGCTTCAAAAAGCATTAGAACGCCATAAGAAAGGTGTTAAAATTAAAGAAGTAGTAGTGAGTAATAAAAATACTGGTGGCAGTCAGCAGGATGGTCCTAATATAAAATTAAGCAAAGAAGAACTGAAAAAGCGTAAAAAATTAATGGAGCAGCACATTAAAAAAGTTGATGAAGATAGAATTCAGTATAATAAAGAAAAAGCAGCTCAGCAATATAACCCGCAGAGTGTAAAAAAAACTACAGTAAAACAGGAAACAAAAGAAATGCAGACTGTTTCTACTGATGTGAAAACTACTGCTGTTAATCAAAATAATAATACTGCTAACCAAAATAATACTATTGCATCTAATAATAATGAAGCTTCTAAAAACAGCCATAAACAAAGCTACAACAAAAATACTCAAAGTCGTCAAAATTTTCAAAATAAAAACCAAGACCGTTCAAAAGAGCAAAAAAAGGACGACCGTAAAGATAAACCATTTAATAAAAATAAACCAAGTGATAAAAATAAAAGTTTTTCTAAAGATAGAAATGAGAAAACTGATAGACAATTTAATAAAGATAGAGATAAAAGTGATAAGCGTTTTCAAGACAGAGATAAAAACAGCTCAAGTGATAGATTTCGCGATAATAAAGGCGGAAAAAATCAGCAGACTGGCGGTCAGCAGAGAATGGGTAATGATAATGTATTTATAGCTGTTGATGAAGATAGAAAACGCATTGTTAAAAAGAAAGAAGACGAAAATAAAGATAAAGATAAAGAAAGTAAAAAAACAAAAAGTAAAAAAGATAGTAAACGCTCTAAAAGCTGGATAAAAACTATTAATGAAGGTATGGATGAGCTTACTATTGAAAATGAAGTAGATAGTTCGCCTGCTATTTCGCCAAATATTGATATTTCAGATTTATTAGATGTAGACCCTGATAGACAGCCAAAAAATAACAATTTTAATAAAAATAGATTAAATAAAAAAGTAAATAAAAAGCAGGATAAATCTCAAATAAAAGCATTTGTCCGTCCAGAAAAAATAGAAATAGGGGAATATATTGTTATATCTGAATTTGGCAGTTTAATAGGTGTTAAAACCACTGAGCTTATTAAAAAATTATTTTCTATGGGCATTATGGCTAGTGTTAATCAGTCAATAGATGCTGAAAGTGCTCAGCTTTTAGGTCTTGAATATGGTGTAGAAGTTACTATTAAAACTATTACAGAAGATGATTTGCTGCCAGTATATGATGATAAAGAAGAAGATTTGGAAAAACGCCCGCCAATTGTTACAGTTATGGGACATGTTGATCATGGTAAAACTTCTCTTTTAGATGCTATTCGTTCAACAAGTGTTGTATCTGGTGAAGCTGGTGGTATTACTCAGCATATTGGTGCATATGAAGTAGAATGCAGCAATGGAACTGTTACATTTTTAGATACTCCAGGTCATGAAGCATTTACAACACTTCGTGCTCGCGGTGCATTATTAACAGATATAGTCATTTTAGTTGTTGCAGCAGATGATGGTGTTAAACCACAGACAAAAGAAGCTATTGACCATGCAAAAGCAGCTGGTGTTCGTATAGTTGTGGCAATTAATAAAATAGATAAAGATGGAGCAAATTCTGATAAAGTTAAACAGCAACTGGCAGAATATGGCATTATCCCAGAAGAATGGGGCGGAGATTATCAATTTCAAGAAATTTCTGCAAAAAAACGCCTGCATATTGATGATTTATTAGATAGAGTTATGCTTGAAGCAGAAATACTTGATTTAAAAGGCAATAAAAACAGACCTGCAGAGGGTGTTGTTATTGAAAGCCGTCTTGATAAACAAAAAGGACCTGTTGCAACAGTGCTTGTTAAAAATGGTACTTTAAGACGCGGCGATACATTTATTTCAGGTTCTCAATTTGGCAAAGTAAGAGCTATGTTTAACTATAAAGGCTTATCTATAAAAGATGCTGGTCTATCTATTCCTGCTGAAGTTATGGGCTTCAGCGAACTTCCAGAAGCAGGTGAGAAATTTATTGTAACTGACGAAAAAACAGCAAAACAAGTTACAGAATTAAGAGCTAAGCTTGCAAAAGAACAGCAGATGGCTGACAGGGGTAAACTTTCACTTGCTGACTTCTTTAGTAAAATGAAAGATGGCGAATTGAAAGAATTAAATATTGTATTAAAAGCAGATGCACAAGGCTCATTAGAAGCATTATCATCATCTCTTTTAAAACTTTCTAATAAAGAAGTAAAAGTAAGCATTATACATGATGGTATAGGTGCAATTAATGAGTCAGATATATCTCTTGCTGTTGCATCAAGTGCTATTATAATAGGCTTTAATGTTCGTCCAGATGCAAAAGCAAAACAGTCTGCAGAAAGAGAAAAAATAAATATTGAACTTTATTCAGTAATCTATAAAGCAATAGATGATGTGAAACTTGCTCTTGAAGGTCTGCTTTCACCAGAAGTGAAAGAAAATATTATAGGTCATATAGAAATCAGACAAATATTCTCTGCACCAAAAGTTGGTAAAATTGCAGGTTGTTTTGTTACTGACGGTAAAGTTACTAGAAACTCAAGTGTAAGAGTTATTAGAGATTCTATTGTAATTTTTGATGGTAAATTAAGCTCATTAAAACGATTTACTGATGATGTAAAAGAAGTTGTTGCAGGTTATGAGTGTGGTTTAACTATTGAAAAATATCAAGATATTAAAGAAAATGATGTATTAGAAGTATATGAAGTGGTTGAAGAAAAAAGAACACTAGAAGATGTAGCCAAAGACGAAAAAGAGAAGTAGTATGCAGGAAACATTAAGAACAAAACGATTTGCGGAGCTAATAAGGCAGGAAGTATCAAATGTAATAAGGGATAGTGTTCATGATCCAAAAGTAAAAGATGTAGTTATTACTGCTGTAAAAGTAAATGTTGACTTAGATTTAGCAAGAATATACTGGACTACATATAATAATGATGCATTAAAAGGTATACAGGCAGGTTTAGAGCGTTCTGCAGGGTTTATTCGTAAAGAAATATTAAAATCTGTCCGCAGCAAAAAAGTGCCAAAATTAGAATTTATTATAGATGATTCCAGACAAGAAGCAGACAGAATAGACGGTCTGCTTAGCTTAATAGAAAAGGAAAACCATTAATGAATGGTATTGTAAGTGTATATAAAGAATCTGGTATGACATCTTTTGATGTTGTAGCAAAAATACGACGCCTTTTTAATGTATCAAAATGCGGTCATCTTGGAACACTTGACCCTATGGCAGAAGGTGTTCTTCCTATTTTAACCGGATATGCAACAAGATTTGCAGATTATTTATCAAGTGTAGATAAAGAATATATTGCAGAATTTAAACTTGGGGAAAGAAGTCAAAGTTATGATAACACTTCAGAAATAGAAAAAGTTTCAGATAAAATTGTTAGTGTGGAAGATTTAAAAAATACTTTCAGCTCTTTAACTGGTAAAATATCTTTAAAAGTTCCAGCATATTCTGCTAAAAAAATAAATGGTGTTAGAGCTTATAAGCTTGCACGGAAAGGCGAGATAGAAGATGCTGGTCAAAAAGAAATGGAAATATATTCTATTGACCTTTTAAACTATGAATATCCATTTGGTATAATGAAAGTATCATGCGGTAAAGGCACATATATAAGAAGTATAATAAATACTATTGGCGAGCGTTTAGAAACTGGTGCATTGATGAGTGGTCTTATTCGTTCAGCTAATGGAGTATTTAAATCTAATAAATCTTATAAAATTTCTCAGCTTGAGCAGCTTTCTGAAGAAAATAAATTATCACAAGCAGTTATTCCTGTTTATGATGTGTTAGAATGGGGCAGAGTTGTTATTAAGGACAGCTTTATTAAACACATAAAAAATGGTGTTTCTCCAAATAAAGATTCTTTTTTATTTTTTCCTATAGAGCATAAAGGCAGTAATTTTTTTATAATGGATAATAAAGGGAATTTACTTGCAGCTGCAGAAAGATGTGAAAGTTCAGACCATCCATTAAAGTTGAATATTGTAATAAATTAAATTTTTTTTAATTTTTTATTAATAATAGTAATCAAAACTAATTATGTAGAAATTGTTATTTTTTTGGTTATGTTTATTGATATGTTCATTTCTATGTGCTAATTTTATGAAATTCTAAAAAGGAGTAAAATTGTATGAAAAAGTTTAAATTTTTAACTATCGCTGTTTTTGTATTAGGTTTTGCTGCTGTTTCTTTTTCTGCAGGCCATACTACAGCAATTGAAAGTAAATATGATTACAAAACAACAGTAGAAAAAACAATCAATGCTGTTAAAGCAAATAAAAAAGCAACATTATTTGCAGTAATTGACCATGGTGAGAATGCAAAAAAATTAAATGCTGAAATGGGTCGTGGCACATTAATAATTTTTGGAAACCCTGCTTTTGGTGCTTCTTTTATGAAAGAATACCCACAGGCTGGTATTGATTTACCTTTAAGAATATACATTTTTGAAGATAAAGGCAAAGTATATTTTTCTTATATTAACCCAACTGACATAGCTAAAAACTATAAAGGTGCAGATAAACATGAATTTATCAAAGGCACACAAAATATGTTAGATGGTATGGCAAAAAATATTATTAAATAATTTTTATAGTATGTCTATTTACTTTTTACCCTGTGTTATATGCACAGGGTTTTTTTATAAATTTTTATAATTTCTTAAAAAGTTATTGAATTTAATTGTAAGAAATAAATATAATCTTATTTACTGATGTTTTTATGTATTTAGTTATTTATAATTCAGATTTGTATTAAAATCATACATCATTATCAGACTAAAATATAAGTTGTTAAATATCAAATTATAGTATATAACAGTATGAAAGGTGATGTTTATGAGTTCATTTTTTCATAATCCTAAATCTATTTTGTTTGGCTTAGATGATATTATGGCACAGGAAAATAAGTTAAATTGTATAAAACAAGAAAGTAATATGTTAAATAGTAATGTAATATTAGATAATGGTTTATCAAAACAAGAACAGTTGGATAAATTAAAAGTAAGTTTTACAGATTGTGATAAATGCGGGCTTGCTGCTACTAGAACAAATATTGTTTTTGGTAATGGTAATGCTGATACACGATTAATGTTTATAGGGGAAGGTCCGGGAGCTGATGAAGATGCTCAAGGGCTTCCTTTTGTAGGCAGAAGCGGCAAGCTTTTAACTAAAATGATTAATGCAATGGGTTTAAGTAGAGATGATGTGTATATTGCAAATATAGTTAAATGCAGACCACCAAATAATAGGAACCCATTAGCAGAAGAAGCTCAAGCATGCATAGGCTATTTAAGAAGCCAGATACAAATAATTAACCCTGAAATAATTGTATGCCTTGGCTCTGTTTCTCTTAATTTTTTGCTGCAGCCAGAAGGGAAAATAAAACTTGAAATTAGTAAACTTCGTGGCAAATGGCAGAATTTTTACGGATATAAAGTGCTTCCTACTTTTCATCCGTCATATCTTTTAAGAAATCCTTCTAAAAAGCGTGAAGCATGGTATGATTTGCAAGTAGTAATGAAAGAGTTAGGCTTAGAGGTGCCAAAGTAAGGTGATTAGACTCAATATTATTTTGTTATTACTTTTTATTTTCTATATTGGCACTGTTTTTGCTATTGAAATAGAAACAACTGGTGAAGCTTTAATTATAAATAATGATAAGTCATCAGCTAAAGCTATGGCTTTATCAAGAGCTAAATGGACTGCTGTAGAAACAGTAAGCCCTGCAAAAGTAAAGATAGATACAATTATTAATAATGCAGAGATTGCAGATGAAGCTGTTAAAACTGAGCTTTCTGCAACAATAAAATCTTATAATATTGTAGAAGAATATGTAAAAGATAATAAATATATTATAAAAATTAAAGCAGATGTTATTCCAGAAAAGGTAGAAAATCTTATTGATGTAATATCAAGTGATACATCAATTTGTGTAATGATTGCAGGCAGTATGCCTGAAAATAATAAACTGTTATTTGATAATGCTTTTAATATGGCAGTAATAAAACAGCTGGAAGAAAAGGGATTTAATGTTAATTTAGTTGATTACAGCTTAATTACATCAAACAATTTTAATGCTGCTTTTAATAATACTACATATAAAAGTATAGATAATTTAATAAAAAATGAAATGTGCAGGAACATTTTGCTGGGTATTCTATCTATTATAGATATGGGAAATAATGCAGGCTATGGCACTGTTTCTTTTAAAATGGTTTCTGGTGAGCTTAACTGGAAACTTATAGAAAAAGAAAATAATAAAATAAAAATATTAAACAGCGGTTTTTTTTCAGGCAGGTCACAGGGAGCAACGCTGAATAATGCCGCAGTTAATATATATAAAAGTATGGCAAATAATACCGCAGTTAAACTTGTATCTCAGGTTTCTGAAAAAGTGCTTGGAGATAATTATAAATCAATTAGAATTGTTTTAACTGGGGCAAATACTTTAATTGATGATTTAGCTGATTTAAAAAATGATTTGAAAAATATTCCTTTTGTTTTACAGGTAAAAGAACAGGATGATTCATCTTTAATTGTGGACTATCCTGATAAATCTTATTATTTAGCTGTATTTTTAGAAAAAGATAATAAATATAAAGTAACAAAACTAAGTTATAATGAACTTATTATTAGAAAATAAACATTGAATATAACAAAAAAGTAGTTATATTTAAGTATATGGAGGAATTTTATGAAAAAAATATTGTTACTTGTTTTAGTAATAACATCATTAGTTATTGCAGGTTGTTCTTCAAAAAATAAGACAGTTTCAGCTGCTCAGTTTAATAAGTGCTACAAAGATGCACCATCATGGGTGATTATGGGTGGAGCAGAAGGTGGTCTTTCTGCAGTTGGCAGTGCTCAAATTGGTAATGCTGGACTTTCTTTTGCAAGAACAGAAGCACTTGCAAACGGCAGAGATGAAATAGCTCGTATGCTTCAGCTAAAAGTAAGCAATATGGTCAAAAACTTTACTCAAACTACAGGTATTGGAGATGCTCAAACAGTAGATAAAGTATCTTCTAATGTTTCTCGTCAGTTAGCAAACCAAACATTAACAGGCTCAAAAGCAAAGCAAACATGGATATCTTCAGAATGTAATGAATTATTTATACTTGTAGTTGCAGATGCTCCTGCAATGGAAGAAGATATTAAAGCTCAAATCACATCAAGCTATCGTAATGAACAGGCATTATGGCAGCAAATTCAAGCTAAAAATGCTTTAAAAGAGATGGATGAGCAGATTGAAAAGGTAATGAAAACTCCTAATAATCAGTTAGATGGATATTAAAATTTACAGGCGGATTTTATCCGCCTTTTTCATTTTTTCTTCCTGTGCTGTTTGTATGTTTTTTTCAAGCTGTGCTTCTAAATACAGCACCAGTAGTTATGCATCTGATATTCAGGTTCCTGAATGGGTAATTAATCCTTCAAGAAATGGTTTAATTGGTGGTGTTGGTTATTGTGCTGCACATATTAATGGATATGCAGGTCAAAAAGAACTAGCTTCAAAAAGAGCATTGGAAGATATTGCCCGTCAAAAAGGTGTTTTAGTTAATTCAATATTACTTGTTTCTTCTAAATCTTTAAATAATACAAAACTTCCTGATACTACTTCAAAAAATATTTCAAGTTATAAAACTCAGCAAAATGTAAAAGCTTATATTAAAGAAATTTGGGTGCATCCAGTAAGTAAAGAAATGTATATTTATATGATTGCAGAATAATTTGAAACCTGTTATATAATATAAAGAGGGTTTTATGAAAATTATTTCTTTCTTTTTTTATATAAATATCATATTCTTATTATTACCAAGAATATCTTTTGCAGATGAAATACCTGAATGGGTGTTGATGCCTGATATTAATGGATATTCTTACTGTGCAGCAGGCTCTGCACCAAAAAACAGTAATATTTCCCTGCAAAAAAAAATTGCTAGAATGAATACACTAGCAGAACTTTCAAAGGCTGTTGAAATAAGTATTTCTAATGAATTAGAAGTGAAAAAGACTGTAGAAAGCAGAAATAATAAGCAGACAAACATTGAAAAAGATATGACTACATCATCAAGGCAGCGTTCTAATACAGTTATAAGTGATGCTGTTGAAATAGATAGTTTTCTTGATAATAATACTGGTATCTTGTATTTAAGAATGTGTATAAAATAAATAAAATAAAGGATATTATTATGAACAGTAAGGATTTATCATCTTCAGTTATCATTTTAAAAAATATTACAGGAGCAAAAATTGTAAAAGAAACACATATTTCTTATGCTGTAATAGGTGATGAATATGTTTATAAAATTAAAAAGCCTGTAGATTTTGGGTTTCTTGATTACAGGCTTGCTAAAAGCAGAAAAATGTATAGTATTTTAGAAAAAGATTTAAATGATAGATTTTCAAAAGATATATATTTAGAAGTTCTTAAAATAGTAAGGCAGAATGAAAAAGATTTTGCACTTGTTCCTGTGGAAAGTTCTTTAACTGCAATAGAATATGTATTAAAAATGAAACGCATTAAAGATGAAGATTTTCTTCAAAAAAGAATAGAAGACGGACTTATTACTTTTGATGATATGTATAGAATAGGAAGTCAGGTTGCTTTACTTTTTAAAAATTTAGAACCTGCACCAAAAGACGAAGAGTTTGATACTCATTTTGATGTGATTAAATTTAATGCTGTTGAAAATTTTAACCAAACAGAAAAATATATTTCATCATTAATTGATAAAGAAAGTTATGACTATATCATGGTAAAAACTCTTGGTTTTCTTGAAGAGAATAAAGATATTTTTGTTAAAAGGGCAGAAGATGGCTATATTAAAAATGGTCATGGTGATTTAAGGCTTGAACATATTTATTTTAATGATGATGAAACAGTTGGGTTAATAGACTGCATAGAATTTAATAAAAGGTTCCGTTTTAATGATGTAATTTCAGAAGCTTCATTTTTATCTATGGAGCTTGACAGTATGGATAGAACAGATTTAGCAGACAGCTTTTTGTCTGGATTTTTATCTGTTTTTGATGATGAATTAAGTTTAAAATTAATAAACTATTACAGATGTTATCTTGCTTATGTAAGAGCAAAAGTAACATGTTTTTTAGTTGACGGAAAAGATAAATCATGGGAATTATATGATGGAAAAGTCAATGAAATAAAAAAATTAATAGATATGTCTTTATTTTATGCAAAATCCATGGAGCAGAATAATCTTGTATTTTTTGGTTTAATGGGAACAGGTAAATCAAAAAATGCAAATGCTTTTGTAAAGCGTTTTCCTGCTGCTTTATTCACTTCTGATGCAGTTAGAAAAGAAATGGCAGGCATAGAAATCACTACACGACAGTATCTAAACTGGGATACAGGTATATATTCTTTTGAAAATTCTTTAAAATTATATAATGAGCTTGGACGGCTTGTAGAAGAAAAACATAAAATAGGCAGGATGAGTATTGTAGATGCATCATATACAAAAAAAGAATATTTAGAAGAATATACAAAACACAATACTGGAAATATTACTTTTATTGAGTTTGATGCACCAAAAGATATAATTATGGCAAGGCTTAAAAAAAGAGAAAAATTAACTACTATTACTGACGGCAGAATAGAAATAGCTGAAAAACAAAGAAAAACATCTAATAAACCAAAAGCTGATTTAACTATAATTACAACTGGAAATGTAGATGATAATATAGAGGAAATAAAGAAATTTTTAATAAAATGAAATCAAATTATACAATAAGAAGGCTTAACTCTCCATTTGATGATAGTGGCATATTTGTTAGAAATGTATATATGAAAAAAGCACTTCTTTTTGACTGCGGCAGGCTTGGAAATATTGATAATTCAGAAATAAATGATATTTCTCATGTATTTATAAGCCACACCCATATAGACCATTTCAGTGGGTTTGACAGGTTTTTAAGAACAGCTTTGCTTTCCGGTAATAAAATTACTTTTTTTGGTCCTTCTGGGTTTATTAATAATGTAAAAGGAAAGCTGGCTAGTTATACATGGAACCTTATATATGATTATGATATTACTTTTATTGTAATAGAATTATCTGAAAATGGTATGAAAGGTGCAGAATTTGCTGCAAAAAACGGTTTTAAGGAAGAAAGCTTTACAGTTAATAATAATCATCTTATATTAAATAATGATTTTTCTTTGGAATATGAATTTTTTGACCATGGGACTATATCTGCAGGTTACAGAGTAAAAGAGCCAAAGCGTATATCTATTAATAAGGATAAAATGGAAGAATATGGTTTTGTAAAAGGTCCATGGGTTAAATTATTAAAAGAAGCATTATTATATAATAAAAGCAACGATATAATAAATGTCAATACAGTTTATGGTATTAAGCAGTATTATATTAATGAACTTGCAGAAAAGCTGGCAGGGTATCCTGTATGTCAGGATATTACATATATTACAGATATTGCTCCAAGTTTTTCTAATTATAAAAAGGCAGTAAAACTTGCAAAAGACAGCTATATATTATTAATTGAGTCTGTTTTTATGAATAATGATGTAATACATGCAATAGAAAAAAATCATTTATCAATAGGAGTTTCAAAAGCAGTATATAAAAATTCAAATTCTACTTATGTTTCATTTGGTCATTTTGCACCAAAATATGATAGAATGAGAGATGTTTTTTTTCAAGAATTATATACTGATTTAGATATGGATAAAATAATAAAATTAGAGTTAAACAGGTGAATAATTGCTGTATCCATTTAAAAAAATAGAAAAGTCAATAGAAGAAATTTATAACTTTGATTTATTAACAGCAGAAAGTGCTGGTGTTGCAGATGATGGTAATAAACCATATTTTCGTAAACATTCAGATAAAGGTGTGCTTTTAATTCATGGATTTGCAGCTTCACCAAATGAGCTTTTGCCACTTGCTTATGAGCTGGAAAAATATGATATTAGTGTTTATGTTGTAAGAGTTGCAGGTCATGGCTGCACACTTGATAATTTTTATAAAACTAATTATTTAGACTGGTATGAAAGTATTTCTGCAGGATATAATACTCTTGCTTCATATTGTAATAAAATATGTATAGCAGGGCAGTCTAATGGTGGTTTATTAGCTACAGCTGCAGCAAAATTTAATAAATGCGACTGCCTTGCACTTCTAGCACCTGCATATAAGGTGAATATACCATGTTTTTTTCTTATATCTTATATAAGAAAAATTATTAAAAATATTCCAAGGCATATAAATGAATTAGAATACAACTATCCTGTTTTTCCAACAGAGCAAACTTATCAGCTGAAACTGTTGCAGGATGAAATATCAAATTATGTTAAAGATATTAATATACCAGTTCTTCTTGCTGTTTCTGAAAAAGATGTGTTAATATCACCAAAAGAAGCAGAAAAAAAAGTAAATGAAATGGTATCAAATGATAAAACAATATATAAATATAATAATAAATTATATAATGTAAAACATATTTTAACAGAAAAACATTCAGTTAAAATTATCAGTGATATAGCAGAATGGATAAAGGAGAAATTAGTATAATGTTAGGAATAATAGGGGCAGGAAATATATCAGAAGCCATAATTGCTGGTATATTAAAATCAAAAACATTAGACTGCAAAAATATAGTAGTATCAAACTATAATCAAAGCAAAGCTGAAAAATTATCATTAAAATATGGTGTAACAGCAGCAGATAATATAGAAGTAATTAAAAAAAACAGTATTATTTTACTTGCAGTTAAACCTTATGCTTTAATTAATGTTTTGGAACTGTATCAAAATGAGCTTGCAGATAAAGTTATCGTGTCAGTCGCTTCAGGAATAAGTATAAATGATATGGAAAATGTAAATAAAAGGCTTAAAATAATTAGAACTATGCCTAATACACCAGTTCAGATATGCAAAGGTGTTTTAGCGTATGTATATGGTGCAAATATAGTAGAAAATGATAAAAACATTTTTAAAACGATTTTTTCTAAATTAGGTATGTTCATTGAGATAGATGAAAGCAAAATAGATGCAGTATCATCATTAACAGGATGCTCTCCTGCATTTATATACCAGATAATAGAAGCAATGAGTGATGCAGGTGTAAAAATGGGACTTCAACGAGAACTTGCCATATCATTATCAGCTATGGCAGTGCAGGGCTCTGGTGGTATGGTTTATAATACAGAAATGCATCCTGCTGTATTAAAAGATAAAGTTACATCACCAGCAGGCTCTACAATAGAAGGACTGGCAGAGTTAGAATCAAAAGGTGTAAGAGGTGCAGTAATTTCTGCATTATATAAAGCATACGAAAAAACATTATTATTTTCAAAAAAATAAGGCAGGTAATTTATGAAAAATATAGTATCTACAATAATAGTTTTTGGCACAGTTTTTATACTGATAATAGCAGGAGCATTTATATTTGATAAGTTTAATGGATTTGGTTTAATAGATAATGTAGACAGCTCTCTTAATAATGGTATAAAAAAAGTTCTTGAAAGTGAAGATGACAATACTGACGATAATAATAAATTTGATGAAATAAAAGATAATACTGTAACAAATAATTATATAAAAGATAATATTTCAGATAATACAACAAATGATAACAGCAGTAAAAATTCAGAAATTACTACTGATGATAATATTTCATATACTGATAATTCATCAGATAATATAACAATAGATAATAATAGTTTATTAATGGATAACGAAAGTAATAATAATATTCCGTCTGATAATGTATCAGACAGAATATATCTTTAATTTTTTTGAATTATATCAGGCAGCTGGTCATTAGGATAGAAAAATTTATAAATTAATGTAATAGTAAGCCATGTGAAAAAAAATGCAAATACTACATCTGTAAAAAAATGCTTTCCTTGAAAAATCCTTACAAAGCCAACTAATGCACCAAATATAAATCCTGATGTGCAGATAATGTGCCTTAATCTGTTTCTAAAAAGCAGCCCTATCACCATAAATGTAAAAGCAAAAGCAGCATGACCTGAAACGAATGAGCAGTTGTTCTCGCACTGGTTAGATATTACAAATGGTGGCTGAAAAACTGCTGTTCCACCATACTCTGTAATATGAATTGGACGCGGTCTGCCTACATTCTCTTTTAATATACTGTTTACAACAATACCAGGAGCCATAATAACTACAACTATAAAAAATATTACAGCTTTTCTTGGCATACCAAAAGGTTTAATATTTTTAAATAAATTTAAAAGAAGCATAACAAGAAGCAGTAAAATAACTGCAATAGTTAAATAGTATGCTCCTTCATATATTATAAGCCCAAAAGTATTATCTGCAAGATAAAACCCATTTTCATTATAAAAAAGATTTGTAATAAGAATATCTATATAAGAGAATTTATATGCAAGTATTCCCAGCACTATAAAAAGTGCCAGAAATACTTTGTGTTCTATTATATATTCTTTGAGTAAAGTTAATATTTTTTTGACCATATTATTTAATTCTGCTGATGATTTCATTACCCATTTCAGATGTGGAAACAATTTTCACACCTTTTGATTCACCAGCAATATCACGAGTGCGTATATTTGCAGATAATGTATCTGCAACAGCATGTTCTATTGCTTTTGCTTCTGTATCAAGTTTAAAACTGTATCGCAGCATTAATGCAGCAGAAAGAATTTGTGCAATAGGATTTGCAATACCCTGTCCAGCAATATCTGGAGCAGAACCGCCAATAGGCTCATATAAACCGAAACCACTTTCATTAATAGATGCAGATGGAAGCATACCAAGCGAGCCTGAAAGCATAGCTGCCTCATCACTTAAAATATCACCAAACATATTTTCTGTTAAAATAACATCAAATTGAGCAGGCCAGCGGACAAGCTGCATTGCTGCATTATCAACAAACATATGGCTTAATTCTATATCAGAATACTCTTTTTCATGAAGCTCTGTAACAATTTTTCTCCATAATATACTTGTCATAAGGACATTTGCTTTATCAACACTACATACTTTTTTATTACGAAGTCTGGCTGCTTCAAAAGCTTTTACAGCAATTCTTTTGATTTCTTCTTCTTTATATGCCATAGTATCAACAGCAGATTTTCCATCTTCTGCAATTTTTTTTGGCTGACCAAAATAGATACCACCAGTTAATTCTCTAAAAAATATTATATCTATGCCGTCTTTTACAAGTTCTTGTTTAAGTGAGCTTGCATGAGAAAGGCTTGGAAATATTTTAACAGGACGCAGGTTTGCAAATAAATTAAAATGTTTTCTTAAAGGAAGCAATGCCCCTCTTTCAGGTTGTTTTTCTGGTGGTAAATTTTCCCATTTAGGTCCACCAACAGAGCCAAAAAGCACTGCATTAGAGTTTTCACATAATTGAATTGTTTCTTCAGGCAGCGGCAAGCCTGTTTTATCATAAGCTATGCCTCCAACATATCCTTCTTTAAATTCAAATGTATGATTATATTTTTTTGCTATAACATCAAGCACTTTAAGTGCTTCTGCCATAACTTCTGGTCCGATACCGTCACCAGATAATACTGCAACTTTATTCATTATTGCCTCCAAAAATAATTTAAACAAATTGAGTTTATATTATATATCACCAATTATCAAGGTATAATTTACTTACATTTATTTAAAAGAGCGTTTTAAAGAGTATATAAGTAAAAGAATAAAAATAAATAATGGTATCCATGCAGAAAGAGCAGGATTTATTGGAATTGAGCCAGCACTGTTTTCAAAATAAAGCATTAAAGCATTATATAAGAATGCAAGTCCTATGGAAATTAGAATACCAAATGATTTACCACTTCTTGATAAAAATACACCGAGAGAAAATCCAAAAAGTATCATGACAATAGCTGAAAGTGGAGTAGAAAACCTTTTATGAAGCTCAAACTGTGCTTTTGGGTTATCACTGTTTTCAATAAGCTGACCTATGCTCATAGTCATTGGAGAATTTACTGCTTTTGCAATATTAATATTAAGTGGCAGATTTATAGACATATTTTCAAACCCAACAGTTGACAATTTTCCCTGCTTATCTTCCATTGTAAAAGTTCCATTATAAAATAGCATTTCCATACTTCTATTATCAGTAGGTGTTATTTTTGCATGAGCAGCATTAATAATAAGTTTTTCTTTTGTTTGTATCATTATCATATCATCAAAAGCAGTATCACTTATTTTATTTTTTACAAACAGTAAAATACCTGGAATCTGTTCATATATTTCATTTGCTTTTAAGTCTTTAATAGATATATTTTCAACTATTTTATTTAAATTATTGTATGCTAATGTAGAGCCTTTTTCCACAAAATATAAACCCATTGCAAGATTAATAAGACCTGCAAATATGCCAATAAAAATAAGCGGTTTAATTAATGTTTTATTGCTCGCTCCTATTGCTTTCATTGCTATTAGTTCAGAATCTGCTGATAGTCTACTGAAAGCTATCAGTGTGGCAAGAAGTCCTGCAATAGGGATAGTCATATAGAATATGGAAGGCAGTAAATATATTATTGTTTCTATAAGTAAAAATAAAGGAACATTTTTAGAAAAGAAAAGGTCTGCAAGAGTTACCATTCTTTCCATAAGCAGCAAAAACATAAAGAAAAGATTGCCTATCAAAAAAAAAGGTATAATCTCTTTGATTATATATTTTTGGACTAAATTCATTTTAATTTTTAACCGAATCAAAAATATTGATGATTTGTGCTTTCTTATCTTCTTTTAATTCTTCTATACGGATAATATAATTACCAGAGATAATTATACGCTTTGTATCTTTAAAAAGAGTGTGAGCTTTATCTTCTCCTGGTGTAAGAATAATATCTGACTGGTTTGGAAATTCTATTCCTGAAATCTCAATAAAGCCTAAAAAATCTGCCTGAGTAACATTTGTAGCATAAAGAGTAGTATGCTCTTTATCTTCATCTATAATAGTTATTTTGTATAATTCTTTTGCCATATTTAAATATTAAAATCTCCTATTTATTCTATGAGCAAATTGATATTTTACAGCACCATAGCATACCATACTTCTATTTTTATTAAGATTATTAATTTTTTCTTTTGTTGCAGCCTGTTCGTTTTCAATACGCTTTATAAAATCTTTTAATAATTTTGATAATTTACTAACTTTTTTTTCTGCCTGACAAGATTTATCATGTTCTATAATCTGTTTTAACTGGCTGAAATAATTATTAAAAATATCAATTTCATTAGTATAATTATCATCAATTTTTATAAAGCATAGTTTCTCTGCCTGAGTTTCACACTGCTGCAGCATAATATCAAATGCACTCATATTCTTCCTTATAAATAAGCATATATTTTTATTTTAAATATGTCTATAAAAAAATTACCCTGCAAAATTAATAGATTTAGCCTGCTCTCTATTAACTGGAGTTTTTACAACAGCAATATTATCTTTTTCTACGATTTGTTTCCATGCGTCACAAAGCGGCAGTAAAAGCTCAATAACAGATTCTACTTTATTTTTATCTTTATCTCTGTTTGCTTCAATAAGCTGCCAAATCATAAAATCATAAAGACGCATAAGATTATCAGCGATTTCTCCAGCATCCATATTTAAAGTAGACATTAATTCATATAAAATATTTTCTGCTTTTACAATATTATTATGTGCTTCTTGAATATTGTCTTCATCAATAGCTTTAGATGCTTTTCGTAAAAATTTAATGGTTCCTTCAAAAAGCAGAACTACAATTTTTCCTTTCGTAGCTCCTTCAACTTCTTGTTTTTTGTAATTTTGGTAGGCTGTCTGCATACTAATCCTCTATTTTATTTATTTTGAAGCATTATTAGTGCTTAAATTTGTTAAATAGCTTGCACTTTGCTGTAATGTAGATATTCTTTCTTCCATTGCTGCAAATTGAGAATATAATCTTTCAAGATACATTTCAACTCGTGTTGTCTGTGATTCTATTTGGTTTTTTAGTAGTGATATTTCTGATTCAATAGTTCCATTTGTAGCAGTTTTTTTATATAATGCAGAAGTTGAATTGACTGTTTTATCTAAATAATCACTGTAAACTCTAGCCCATCCAACACTTACAATTTTACTTGTTTCTTTACCTTTTTCATCCTTTTCATAAACTGTTTCACTGTCAGTAAAAAAGTAAAACACATCATCAGGATTTTCTGATAAAATTGATACAAAGTCACTTTGTTCTTTTATATATTCTGCTAATTTTTCTTGGTCAGTTGAAACATCAAACAAAAGCCCTAGTTTTGTAATTGTAGTATCTCGTGTGCTGCTTCCTGCAATATTAATGCCAACTTGAGTTATAGATTTAAATTTGCTGTTATCAGAATTAATGGTTTTTGTTAAATTAGCTCTTATATTGGTTTTTAATGTTCTCAATTCAGAACTTCTTGTTACTAGGTCATAATATTGTATTTTTTCATAATTTTCTTGATATTTTTTTATTTCATCTTCACTCATAGATTCTTTTTTTTCATCAGTTAAAGGCTCACTGTATTTCTCCCTTAATTCATCTTTATAAGAAATTTCTGTTGGGTTTAATGCATTTATTAATTTATTATATTTTGCAGCAAATTCAGCTAATGCAGTTACTGCTTTATCAGTATCTATTTTTACATTAAAAACAGTTGTGCCTGTTGTATTAATTGTAAAAGACATTCCTGGCACTACATCATTAACTTCATTATTTTCCCTTGTATATTTAACACCATTCATTGTAAATACAGCATCTTTACCTTCTGTGCCGATAGTAGTTTCTTGAGTTTGCATATAAAGTAATCCAGTTGAAAGTAGAAATGAAGATGTATCATTAGGACCGCCAACTTTTATTCTCTCTCCATTTGTACTAGTTAAAGAAAATTTATCTGTTGTAGAGTCGTAAGTCATAGTAACACCAGCACCAGATTTATTTACTTTACTAATTACTTCATTAATAGAGTCCTTACTAGTATCTACATAAATGGATACCCCATTAATAGTAAATGTCCCACTTTTTATAGGATATGTAAAAGAAGGGTCTAGTTTTGAAATTACTGCAGAAGTATCAAGTGTGCCTTTATTCTGCCCCCTGACATAAGTAGCACCACTATTTATGCCTACTTTAAATACACTAAAAAAACTTGAAGTGTCAGTATCATTACCCATTGTTAATTCAACAGCACCGCCTTTGTTATTACTGATTTGAAAAATATTTTTTTCATAATCATAAGTCATAGTAACACCGGCACCAGAGCCGTTTATTTTTGCCATTAATTCATTTGGAGTATATTTTGTATAATCTTCAATTTCTATTTTTGTTCCGTTTATATAAAATACACCATTTAAATCTTTAAATACTGTGCCATCATCAAAAAAGGTATTGCCAGCAGTTGTTTTAGAGCCTATCTTAGTATCAAGCCATTTATCTATTTCATCTCTATCTATTGCAGGGTTTGCATTTGCTATTTTATCAAATATATCACCATAAAATGTTGTATATGTTTCTGGTCTGCATACAGCAGATGCATCTTGATAAATTTTAAAAGTTCCTTTAGTTGGACCTTTTCCATCTTCAAATTCTATTTTACCCGGTGCAAAAAAACCGCCTTGATCAGCTGAATTTAATTTTGTGCCAAGTTTTTCTGAGGAAGTTGATACCATTATATTTGTAATTTCTTTAGTAGATTGTGGTTTATATCTGGTATTAAGCCCTAAAGCATCAATTAATTTAGAAGTAGAGGTTGGCACATAACCTGGGTCATTTGGGTCACCAGTATCTGCAGCATCTACAAAACCTAAAACTTCTATTTCATTCTGTGTATCTACATCATAAAAGGAGAAATTAAATCCATTATCATCTAAATTAAGTGTTACTTTCATAGTCTGCTGAGAATTGTTACCATGAAGTGCATCAAGTTTTGCATTTATTTCCAAATCTAAATCAGAAGCAAGTTTATTTAGTGAAGTGCCAGCTTTATAATCCATACTTATGGTAAAGTTTTTTTGCTCACCATTATAGTTATATACAAAAGTAAAATCGCCTTTAATATCTTGATTTAGCTCACCATTACCATTTACTAATGTTTTATCCGCTTTACCAGTATGAGTTACCATATAAGTTTCATTTAAATTGCCTTTGAATGTATCTTTTGCAAACCATTTATCATTATAACCATAGTTTGAACCTGTATACACATTAACTGTATGTGTTCCTTCCAACTGGTCATAAGGTGAGAATGATGGAGAAAAACTTTTTATACCTGCTCCTGTTTGTGATAAAACTTTGTTTGTATATATACTTGTAGCATAAGCAGGCTCTGCGACTTGGTCTACTTTTAATGTATATGTTCCTGGTGGAGTAGTGATTGAAGCAATAGCAGAAGCCACAGTCTCTACAGAAGATGAAGTTGTTTTGCTTTTAAAAGTAGATTCCATTTTTAAACTTAACATAGAATTTTTAATATCTGTTATCATAGTGATAAAATTGTTATAAGTAGTTTTTTCATAAGTTAATTCATCTATCTGCTGGTTAAGTTTAACAATTGGAGCTTTTGCTGAATTCATATATGCTTCAACAATACTGTCTGTATCCATACCACTTATTAAGCCGCTTACTCGTAAGCCTTCCATATATCCTCCATATAAAAGGAACTCATACTTTGTTATTTATTCGTCAAAAGTATGAATTACTTTAATCATTTTAATAATTACAATAATAGGAAATTTTTTCCAAATTGCTTTTGAAACATTTTTCCAATCATTTACTAGCATAAACCGTGCCGAAATTATAATTTAATAAAAATATTGAAAAAAAATAAAATTGCATATACTATTACAATTATTTTAATTGGTGTAAAATATATGAGACAGATAAGAGCAGTAATATATGACTGTGATGGTGTAATAGTAAATAGTGATAATGCAATAATATCATATTATTCATGGCTTGCAGAAAAAAGCGGGGTAGAAATACCAGACTGGTCTGATGAAAAATTTAAACGAATAGTACTTTCCTATACTGAAGATGGTATTGTAGATGTTATATCAAAGGGCAGTCATGTAATAAAAGACAGAATATATAAAATAATTAGAACAGAGCAGTATAAATCAGGATTTGAAGATATAATATTAGAAGAAACACTGCCAGCAGCTCTTGATTTATTAAAAGAAAAGGGCATATTTATTGCTGTTGATACTAACAGAGGCCATTCTTTATCTGATTTATTAACTTATTTTAATATTAGAGAATATTTTTCATGTCTTATTACATCAAGAGATGTAGAAAACCCAAAACCAAGTCCTGAGGGTGTTTATAAAATATGCAGTTATTATAATATAGAGCCAAAGAATGTGTTATTTTTAGGGGATTCTATGACAGATTATATGGCAGCAAAACAGAGTGGAGCATTTTTTCTGTCATATAAAAATCATTTACATAGTGCTCCAATTATTAATGACCATAAAGATATTATAAAATATTTGTATTAATTAATATTTTATTTGTTATTATGGTTCAAAGTAAATAATCTTAAAAAATAAATTATAAAAAATATTATTTAGAACCACAGGTATAAATCTATTTATATTCAAAAGTATCATACATATGAAGAAACAATTCTGTTTTTTGATGACAGTAAAAAGTTTTATCATTGATTGTATATTTAAAGCAGTGCAGGCACAGCCTTTTAAATTGCAAACCATTATATATTTTATCACCTATTATAGAATGGTTTAAGTAATCAGAAAATGCTCTTACCTGATGTCTTGCAGCTTTTTCAAGAGTAACTTCTATAAGGCTTATTTTCCCATTAAACTTAACTTTTTTCATAACAGCAGGAAATCCATCATCGTTATTATCTAATACTTTGACTTTTTTCTTATTTACTGCATCTATTTTTTTTGCAATTTCTATATATTCTGGAAATTCTCCGTTTACAAAGGCATAATATGATTTAGATATATTATTTATTTTTATATTTTTATTTATCATGCCTATAATACCATCTGCTTCATAGTCAAGCCGCGAAAGTGAGTTATAATCAGGAAAGTTTTTATAAATATCACTGATAGTTAAATCATCATCTATATGTAGTCTTTCAGAATGAAGAAAAGGTGGCTTATATAGAAATACATAATTATCATCTTGATATAAAAGATAATCAGATAAATTATAATTTAACTGTTTTATTGTAAAATCAGCAGTGATATTTTCTGTGCCATCTATTTCTATATCTTTTTTAATAATACTTTTATTAATAGAAATTAAGCCGTTTTTAACAGCTTCTTTTGCCTGTCTTCTTGAAATGTTATAATTTTCTGCACAATATACTGATAGTCTCATAATGTATCTATAACAAGATTTATATTATATTTCAATAATATATTGCAACTTTTTTTTATATGCAATATAATTAAGTATGATAGAATATAGATTACAAATACTACCTGATGTCCTTCGTATTTTATTTGAAGAAGCAGAGACTTTAATTGTAGAAGAAGAATTTAAAGACCAGAAAACTTATTTAATATATTCAAGTGATGATATTTCTGATATATTAAATGAACTTGGTATCCCTTTTGAAGCAAAAGATACTGAAGAAACAGGCTGGCAGGAAAAATGGAAAGAATATATTCAGGAAGATTATCTCACCAGTGATATTTTCTTTGTTTTTGAAAAAGATAAAAAGTTTGAAGATAACAGAAAAACTTTATATATTAATCCATCACTTGCATTTGGCACAGGAACTCATCCTACTACAAAAATTGCAGCAAGACTTTTAAGCAAAATCTGCAGTGGGAAAAGTATGCTTGATGTTGGAACAGGCAGTGGAATATTAGCGATTTCTGCATCAATGAATGGTGCAAAGTACATTGATGCATTTGATATAGACCCAATGTCATTAGATAATTGTCTTGAAAATATTAAAAATAATGACTGTCCAAATATTGAAGCATGGACTGGTAATATATCAGATATAAAAGATAAGTCTTACGATATTGTATGTGCAAATATTATATCAAGTGTTCTACTTGCTATAAAAGATAATGTTAATAGATTATCTTCTGAATATGTTGTTTATTCAGGTATATTAGATAGTGAATTTGACAGTATTAAAGATGAATTGTGTCTTGGTTATCAAATAGATGAGCGTCTAACTATTAATGAATGGACTGGTGTGAGGCTTAAAAAATGTTAGCTGTTATAGGTGATGTTCATGGCAGCATAAAAACATTAAAAAAGCTTTACTATACTTTGATGGATAAATATTTAATCCATCGCATTGTTTTTCTTGGAGATATTGTAGATAGAGGACTTTATTCTAAAGAAGTGGTAGAGTTTCTAATGGACAGGCAGGGGGAATGTTTGATGACATTTCTTTGCGGCAACCATGAAGATATGCTTATCAATTCTATAGAAAATGAAAAAAGATACCCAAATTTTTGCTGGCATGAAAGGGTAGGGCTTAACACTGTTGCTTCTTTTATGGGTATTACTATTGAAGAAGCTGCTAAAAAAACACAATGGGAAATAACCCCATATTTTCTGCCATATATGGAATTTTTTAATGGATTTCAAGAGTATTATATAGAGCATACAAAAAAATATAAGTTTCTATTATCTCATGCTGGACCTGCATTTTTTGATACACCGCCACACAAACAGTATGAAAAATGCAGTAAAGAAGAAAAAAACAGACATTATCCTTATATGTGGCATACAAAAACAAAAAACTATAAATCTAAATATTTTGATTATATTCTTATACATGGTCATGAAGCAATAGTTAATAAAAACTCTACTGCTGAAGAACTAGATAATGTTTATCCATTAATTTATAAAGATAGTGCAGGGGAAGTGATAAGTATTAATATAGATACAGGCTGTTGTTATCATGGCAAACTTACAGCCATAATTATAGATGAAAATGGTAACTATACATTTGAGATAATTAAATGCGACGATTAAGACGAGTTTATTTTGATTATGAGCTGACACCTGTTATAGAGCTTGATGAAAACCAGTCAAGGAAGTTAAAAACTGTTCTGCGGGCAGAGCAGGGCGATATTGTAGAAGTATTAACAAAAGAATATTTAGCCGAAGGTGAAATATATATTGCTGGTAAAAAGGGTGTTCAGGTAAGAATACTTAAAAAAAGACCTGTGTGTATTCCTGATTATAAGTTTATAGTATATCAGTGTATAGCTAAACGGGAATATATGGATTTTATTATAGAAAAATATTCAGAATTAGGAGTAACTGATATTATTCCTGTTATTTCAAATAGAAGTCTAGATTCTTTAAAATCATCAGCTTATGAAAGATATATTCAGATAGCAAAAGAAGCTGCAATACAGTGCGAAAGAGAAGCTGTGGCAGTAATTCATCCTGTTCAAAAATTAGAAAGAATAAAGCCTGCAGCAGATGAAAATATATTGTTCCATGAAAGACTTGGTGAAAAATCTATCCCTAAAATTACTTCTAAAAATATATCAATAATAATAGGTCCAGAAGGTGGTTTTACTGATAAAGAATACTTATACCTTATAAATGCAGGTTTTAAAGCACATACTCCAATTAACACTATTTTAAAAGCAGAAACTGCTGCAGTGCTTTTTGCTGGACTGGTTAGGCTGTCTATAAATGAATAATCATCTAAAATATATGCAGCTTGCATTTTTAGAAGCACAGAAAGCATTAAAAATTATGGAAGTGCCTGTTGGTGCAGTTATTGTTAAAGATGATATAGTTATAGGAGCGGGGTATAATAAAAAAGAAAATAATAGAAACCCTTTAAGCCATGCAGAAATAGAAGCAATATATGAAGCATGCAGAAATACAGATAACTGGCGTTTAAATGGAACTTGTATGTATGTTACAGCAGAGCCATGTATAATGTGTGCTGGAGCAATTTTACACGCAAGAATTGATAAAGTATATTTTGGTGTATTTGAGTCAAAATTTGGCGGTGTTTCATCAATTACAAATATTTTTGATATAAATAAACTAAATCATAAAGTAGAATACTTTTCAGGCTTAATGAGTGAAGAAATAAGCCAAATGATGAAAGAATTCTTTATAAAATTAAGAAATTCTAAAATTTAAGATTTTTAAATATATAATAAATATATATTTTCCTAAATTATTAACATAGTTAATATCTGCTCCCATATTTATAAGTGTATTAAATGTTGGGATACTATGGACTTACAAGAATTTTGTTTTAAGCCTGATTTTAAAAGGCAAAAAATCTAAATTATCTATTATTACAGCAGCAAATAATATATTTAAAATATATATTTTTTAGATACTGAAAATCCTTATAATGCTTAAAGCACTATAAGGTAATATAAATGAATTTAACGACTTTGTATTTCTATATATGGTTTTTCTGGAGCAATACTGCTGTAACCTGGACGAATAATTCTTTTTCCTGCAAAAGTTATTTCTTCATTTCTATGGGCACACCAGCCAACAATTCTTGCCATTGCAAAAAGTGGAGTGAATATTTCTTTTGGTATACCTATCATATCATAAACAAAACCAGAATAAAAATCTATATTACTAGATACTCTTTTTTTAGTCCCTTTTTTAAAATTACTGAATGCTTCAATAGAGCGTGCTTCTACTAATTCTAAAAAGTCCATTTCTTCTGTTCTACCTTTTTCTTTTGCTAAATCTCTAGCTAACTCTTTTAAAAGAATTGCTCTAGGGTCAGAAATTGTATATACTGCATGACCTATACCATAAATAAGCCCTGTTTTATTATATACTTCTTTATTAAGCATTTGATATAAATAAGCATCTATTTCTTCCTGATCATCCCATTTTTTTATGTTTTCTTTTAAATGGTCAAGCATATCTGCTACCATTAAATTAGCACCGCCATGAAGTGGTCCTTTTAATGAGCCGATACCTGCTGCGATAGATGAGTATGTGTCTGTCATTGTTGAGCTTGTAACACGAACGGTAAAAGTAGAGTTATTCCCGCCGCCATGGTCTGCCTGTAACAATAATAATAAATCAAGAGTGCGGGCATCAAGCTCTGTATATTCTTCACCTTTAATCATAAATAAAAGATTTTCTGCAATAGATAAATCTTCTCTAGGGTGTCTTATGTGCATAGTTCTGCCATTATATGCATGACGGAGAACATGGTATGCATAAGATATAACTGTAGGAAATTTTGATAAAAGATAAAGTGACTGTCTCATTAAATTACTTTGAGATACATCATTTGGATTTTTATCATATATATACATTTCAAGAACAGTTCTTGCAAGTATATTCATTATATCAGAGCCTTCTAAATCAATTAAATGCAGCCTTGTTTTTTTTTCTAATGGCATTTCTTGTGCTATTAAGCTTTTAAATTCTTCAAGCTGCTGTTTATTTGGCAGTTTACCTGATAATAGAAGATATGATACTTCCTCAAACCCTAGTCTTTTTTCTTTTAAAAGAGCATAAACTATATCATTTACATCAATACCTCTGTAAAATAATTTACCGGGAATAGGAGTAAGACCAGCATCAGATTTTTGATAACCTACAACATTGCCAATTCTTGTAAGACCAACTAATACACCTGTGCCATCTTCATTTCTAAGCCCTCTTTTAACATTATACTGTTTAAAAAGATCTAAATCCATTGTAGTTGCTTCACGCATAGCATCAGATAAATCATAAATTAAATGTTCTTTAATGGCAGCACATTCTTCAGAAAAACTATCATAACTCATTATTTGTTTCACCTATTTAATTAGTTTTATAATATTATCAGCAAAATCTGTTGTAGAAAGGCTTTTTCCATTATTCATAAATCTGGCTAAATCATGGGTAGCATATCCTTTCTCAAAAGATTCTACAAGAGAATTTTTAATTTTTTCACTGACTTCTTTCCAGAAAATATATTCAAAAAGCATAGCAAAAGAAAGCAGCATAGAGCATGGATTTACAATATTTTTACCTGCAATATCTGGAGCTGTGCCATGGGTTGCTTCAAATATTGCATGACCTGTATTATAGTTAATATTTGCTCCCGGTGCAATACCAATACCTCCAACCATAGCTGCAAGCTGGTCAGAAACATAATCACCATTTAAGTTAAGTGTTGCTATTACAGAATAATCTTCTGGTTTTAATAAAGTGTTTTGAAGAAATGCATCTGCAATATTGTCTTTTATAATTATTTTACCGCTTTCAACTGCATTTTTATATGCAGCATTGGCAGCCTCTTCACCTTTTTCATTTTTTATAATGCTATACTGATTCATAGTAAAAGTAAAATCAGCAAATTCTGTTTCAGCTGTTTCATAACCCCATTTTTTAAAGCCGCCTTCTGTAAATTTCATAATATTTCCTTTATGAACTAATGTTACAGAAGGTTTTTTATTATCAACAGCATATTGAATTGCAGCTCTAACAAGTCTTGAAGACCCTTGTTTTGACACAGGTTTTACCCCAAAAGATGATGTTTCTGGAAAGCGGACTTTTTTAACATTCATTTTATCATGTAAAAAATTATAAAATTGTTCAGCTTCTTTTGTGCCTGCTTCCCATTCAATACCAGCATATATATCTTCTGTATTTTCTCTAAAAACAACCATATTAACTTTTTCAGGCTCTTTTAATGGAGAAGAAACTCCTTTAAACCATTCTAATGGTCTAAGGCATACAAATAAATCAAGCTCTTGTCTTAAAGCAACATTTAAAGACCTTATACCACCACCAACAGGTGTTGTTAACGGACCTTTTATACCTATTAAATATTCTTTAAAAGTATTCATTGTGTTTTCAGGCAGCCACTGCCCAGTTTGATTATATGCTTTTTCTCCGCCTAATACTTCAAGCCAGTCTATTTTTTTTGTGCCTTTATAAACAGTATTAACTGTATGGTCTACTATTTTTTTACATACATTTGTTATTTCTGCACCAACACCATCACCTTCAATAAAGGGCAGTGTTAATGTATCAGGAACTATTAATTTATTATTTTCTTTAATTATTTTTGCCATAAATCACCATTATTTTTGTAAGTTGTTTAATGCAGAGCCTGCTTTAAACCATTCTATCTGCTGCATATTATATGTATGGTTTACTTTGAATGTATCTGTTTTACCGTCAGAATGTTTTAAAGTAACAATAAGTTCTTTATTAGGAGCAAAATCTTTTAATCCTTTAATGGATATTAAATCTCCTTCCTGCACAAGGTTATAATCATCTTTATTTTGAAAAGTCAGTGCAAGCATACCTTGTTTTTTTAAGTTAGTTTCATGTATCCTTGCAAAGCTTTTTGCAATAATAGCTTTTACACCTAAAAATCTTGGCTCCATTGCAGCATGTTCTCTTGAAGAGCCTTCACCATAGTTTTCTTCAGCTGCTACTATAGAGCCGTTTTTGTTATCTCTATAGTATTTTGCAGTAGCAGAAACAGCAGCATATTCATGTGTATAGTTATTTTTTACTTTATTTGTTTCATTATTAAAGGCATTTACTGCACCCATAAGCATATTATCAGAAATATTTTCTAAATGTCCTCTATATTTTAGCCATGGACCTGCCATAGAAATATGGTCAGTAGTGCATTTTCCTTTTGTTTTTATTAATAGGTCTGCTTCTATTATATCATTGCCGTCCCATTTTGCAAAAGGTTTTAATATTTGCAGCCTTGAAGATGAGGCATCTATTTTTACAGTAATATCATCACCATTTTCTGGTGGAGTGATTAAACCTTTATCACATTTAACAAAGCCTTCTTTTGGAAGTGCATCCCATGATGGAGCAGTAAGCATCACATCATTTCCATATTTATCTTTAACAGTATCTTTTTCTGGATTAAAACTTAATCTGCCTGAAATTGCATAAGCAACAGCCATTTCTGGTGAAACTATAAAAGCATAAGTATTAGGATTTCCATCTGCTCGTTTTGCAAAGTTTCTGTTAAAGGTTGTTACTATAGTATTTTTTCTTTCGTTATCATCTGTTATTCTTTTCCACTGCCCAATACAAGGTCCGCAGGCATTTGTCATAATAACTGCACCAGCATTTTTAAATGTATCTATAATTTTATCTCTTTTAGCAGTTTCCAGCACTAAAATAGAGCCCGGATTAATAATTAACTCTGCTTTTAAAGGTATATTTTTTGCAACAGCCTGTTCTAATAAATTAGCAGCTCTGCCTAAATCTTGATATGATGAGTTAGTGCATGAGCCAATAAGAGCAGCTTCGACTTTATCAGGATAATTATTTTCTATAACTTTTGCAGCCATTTCACTTACCTTAGATGCAGCATCTGGAGTAAATGGACCATTAACATAAGGGGATAAGTTGTCTAAATCTATTTCTATAACTTTATCATAATATTTTTCAGGATTATTTAAAACTTCATCATCTGCTTTTAAATATTCTTTATACTGCTCAGCTAGAGCTGCAATATCTTTTCTGCCTGTTGCATTTAAATAATCAGCAGTATGATTATCAAAAGGGAATATTGATGTTGTTGCACCAACTTCTGCACCCATATTACATACAGTTGATTTGCCTGTTGCAGGAAGTGATAATGTTCCTTCGCCAAAATATTCTATAATAGAGTTTGTGCCACCTTTAACTGTTAAAATACCTGCAAGTTTTAAGATTATATCTTTTGGAGAAGCAAACCCTTTTAGTTTACCATTAAGCTTAACACCTATAATTTTAGGCATTTTTAATTCCCATTCCATACCGCTCATAACATCAGCAGCATCTGCACCACCAACACCAACAGCTGCCATAGTTAAACCGCCAGCATTTGGAGTATGAGAATCTGTTCCTATCATCATACCGCCGGGAAAAGCATAATTTTCAAGCACTACTTGATGGATAATCCCTGCACCTGGTTTCCAGTAATCTATACCATATTTTGCAGCTACACTTTGCAGAAATTCATATACTTCTTTATTTACTTTTTCTGCTTCTGGTAAATCTATATCTGCACCTTTATAAGCTTGTATAAGGTGGTCGCAGTGAACAGAAGATTTTACAGCAGCTTTCTTTTTTCCTGCATTCATAAACTGTAATAAAGCCATTTGTGCAGTAGCATCCTGCATAGCAACTCTATCTGGTTTAAAGTTAACATAATCTTCACCATGTTTATAATCCTTTAATTCATTTTCATAAAAAAGGTGAGCATATAGAATTTTTTCTGTTAATGTAAGTGGTCTGCCAAATTTATTTTTTGCAGCATCTACTTTTTTGCTGAAAGACTTATAGAAAGTTTCAAACATATCAATATCCTTATTTTTGTATGATTAACATTATTTTTGCAAAAATTATAAAGTATTTTTACATAATAAACAAGTGAAAATAAGGATAATATGAAAAGAAAAAACTAAATCATATAAATTTTGTAGATATTATGGAGAAACAAATAAAAAAACTTTTTATTTATGCACTTGTAATATATATTTCCTATATAGTAAGTAGGAAAATAATATAGAACAGAGTATTTTTTTGCATAGTAATGCATTTAAATAAACTCCCTCCTTTTTGTAGAAAGTGGAACAGGTTTTTACCTGTTCCATTTTTTATGCAAAAAAATGGATTTACCCAAAAAAATTATACTAATCCATATTGAATACAGCAAGAGAATTTAAGCTAAATATGTCATAATGAGCTTGATTTATAAGCAAAGTATATAAAAAAGTAAATAATTTAAATATATTATGCACTGCTGTAATATATAATGTTAGACTTTTTGCCTTTAAAATCAGGATCAAATAACTGCTGCACAAAATTTTTATTAAGTCTATTTCATCAGACATTATAATTTATATATAAATATTATAACATATAATATATAATATTATTTTGACAGTAGTATAAATTAAGTTGCAGGTTCTATTTTTTCATTTAAAATAGATGCAAATACAGTAATATCACTATTTTTGCCGGTAACTATAAGCTCATCTCTGTCATTAATTTTATCATCAGAGCCAGGGGATACTTTTATCTGCACACCTGATTTTACAGCAATAATATTAATATTATATTTAAATCTTGCATCAAGAGCACGCAGAGAACAGCCAGAATATTTTGAGCCTACAGGAACTGTTATTGTTTCTACTGCAAGTCCTTTCACTCCAAGAGTTGAGATTTTTTTATCCTGATGTTTTTTTGAAATAGCTGCAATATCTTCTTGACGAAGTTCTGCTTCTATTGCTGTAATATTTTCTTCAGGTATGTAGTAATGTTTAAATACAACAGCAAGAAGCGATACTGCTGATTCTACTTCTTCAGATATTACTTCAGATGCACCTAACTCTTTTAATGCTGCATTATATGATTTAAAGCGTGTTCTTGCTATGATAATTAAAGTAGGATTTAAGCGTCTTGCTGTTTCTACTATATTTTTAGTTGTGTGAAAATCTGCACCAGAAATAACAATAGAGCGTGCTTTTGTAATGGAAGCATGGTCTAATATTTCTTCTTGTGATGCATCTCCATAAAAAATAGGTGTGCGTTTTTGTTTTTCAGTATGCACAGTATTTGGGTTCATTTCTATAACGATATAATCAATACCTGACTGTATTGCTGCTTTTGCAATCATTCTGCCTGAAAGTCCAAAACCTACTATTATTATATGGTCATTAAATATTTTTTTATCTGATTTTTTTTCATGAAAGTAACCTTTTATAATATTTACAGGCAGCGGTAGTTTTGAAATCAATTTTACAATCTGGCTGGAATATATCATCATAAAAGGTGTTGCAACCATAGAAATTACTGCAATTGTAATAAATAATGAGTTTTGAAATTCATTAAAAACTCCATCCTGCATACCTGTTGAAGCAAGAATAAAAGAAAATTCACCTACTTGTGCAAGAGCAAGTCCTGTTTTAAGTGATGTTTCAAGAGAATATCCTAAAATACTAATAGACATTGTAGTTACTAATGCTTTCACTATTATAATAAGAAAAGCTAAAAACAAAATGAGAGCAGGGTGGATTAAAAATATATTAATATTAATCATCATACCAATAGATATGAAAAAGAAACCTGTAAAAACATCTTTAAATGGCACAACATTGCCAAGAGCCTGATAGCCGTAACCTGTTTCACTTACTATCATACCAGCTAAAAATGCACCAAGAGCTAAAGATAAACCAGCTTTATTAGTTATAATAGCAACTATCATACATATTAATATTATAGAAAATAAAAATACTTCTCTGCTTCTTGTTTTTGTAACTTTTGATAACAGTTTTGGAACAATAAATCTTGCTGCAGCAAACAAAAGAACTACAACAATAATTGCATATCCTAATGTTATAGCAATATCTTTAATAGATGATTCACTATCTGGTGCTAACATTCTTGCTATAAGCATCATAGGTATAACTGCAATATCTTGGAAAATAAGCACACTTGTTGTTATTTTTCCATAAGGAGATTCTACTTCACCCCTTTCCATTAAAAGTTTTAATACAATAGCTGTTGAAGATGGTGCAACTATCATTCCTATAAATATGGATAACTCTGTATTAATACCCATAATCATACAAAGAATTGTAATAAAAATAGAAGTTAAAAACACCTGCAGCATACCACCGCCAAGAGCAGAGCGTTTTAATGCAATAAGCTGCTGTAAAGAAAATTCTAAACCAATAGTAAAAAGAAGAAGTATAACGCCAATTTCTGCCATGTGGGATACATTTTCTGTATTAGAGATAAACCCAAGCCCATTAGGACCAATCAAAAGACCAGTAAATAAATATCCTAAAATACCAGGAACTTTTATCTTTGCACATATTAAAAGAATAATTGTAGATACTGCAAAAATAATAGTAATATCTCTTAAAATTATATCCATATAAATACCCTTATAATAAAAAATCTATAACGGCAGACAGCCTAATGCTCCATTAAACTGCGGATTATTAAGCGGTGTTACATTTTTGCCTATAAGTTGAGAAATAAATAATATTAAGCTTTTATTATTTGCTACCCCACCAGAAGCATATATTGTATCAGCTTGAAATGATTTTATCAATGGCAAAAGCCGTTTAGCAATAGATTTATTTATCCCTGCAGCTATACTTTCTATTTCAACTCCTGATGCCATAAGTCCAATAAGCTCACTTTCACAAAATACTGCACATGTGCTTGAAAGGTTTGCAGGATTATGCTGCATTTTTGACAGTTCATCTATACTTATTCCTAATACTGAGCATGCATTTTCAGCAAATCTTCCTGTGCTTGCTGCACATTTATCATTCATAATAAAATCTTCTATATATCCTTCTTTTCCAAGTATAACTTTACTGTCTTGTCCGCCAATATCTATTAAAATAAAGCTGTCATTACCAGTCTGCTTTAAAGCTCCCCTGAAATGGGCTTTGATTTCTGATATTATTTCAACATTAGAAAATGACATTAAATTTCTGCCATATCCTGTAGCTACAATTTTATAATCATCACTAAGACCAAGTTTGTTAGTATCTATATATGTTTCTGCTCCGTTTCTTGCTATAAACTGTTTATAAAAACTTACCGTATCAAAAATATTATATTCTATACTTCCGTTACTTTCTTTAACAAGTTTAACATATCTTGAACCTAAATCTATACCAATATTTTTCATATACTTCTCTTTCTCTTTTTCATTTCAAGCATTTCTATAAATGAATCAATGCGTATTTTTGTTCTGCCGTCTATATCTCCAGGACTATCACCTTCAATAGTTAAAACAGGAATATCTATATGTTTTTTTATTAGAATATCTTGTATCTGTCTATAACAAAAAGACTGAACATAGTGGATTAATCCATCAATTTTTCTTTCTTTTATCTGCTGTTTTATATCATTTATTCTATCTATTACTCCATAAGGATATGTATATTCTAAATATCTTTTGACATAGTCAGGGTTTTCTGACGGAATACTAAATTGACGCTGCACTTCATTAAAAACTATTTTACAGTTTTTACTTTCTATAAAATCATACATTGCAGGGTTAATTGTAGGCACACCAATACAGCCAAGTCTTATATATTTGTCTTCAATGTTTCTTTTATATGCTTTTTCTATTAACTCATCAGCATCTTTTGAAAATTTATCTATATCACTGTTAAAATCAGTAGAAGATACAAGATATAAATGGTTTTCAAATCCAGTAATATAGCCTTGAACTGTCATTTCATCTATTTGTTTTAATTTTTTACGGACTTTATCTGTTATTTTACAGCATTCATATACATCATCAAAAGTAACATTTAAAGCACTGCCTAATGCAAGCATTTGATTTTTTAGGGCAGTATAAGGCTCTTTTTCTTCATAAGGATAGGCAAAAGGGTAAACTTTAATATTATTTGCAGAATAAAGCTCAGTTAAAGCATGTGTATTGCTGCAGTCACCATTTGTAACAGATATTATTTCATCAACTGCTTTTTCTTTAACAGCAACAGAATAAAGACCTTTTATCCATGAACAGCAGTTTCTAGGCAGACCATCATTTTGTGCCTCATCAATTAAACTGTTTGGGTTAGGACTGCATACAAAAATATTGTTTAAATCAACAGGAATATTGCCACCTGCAAGTATAAACTCTACAGGAATAGTTGTAGTAAATCCAATTCTTTTCAATTATAACCTCTATAGTATCAGCAGAAGCATAATAACAAGAACAGCAATTGAACCTATAACAGTATATTTTATTAAGTCACCTTTTGGCATACCGCCTAAAAGTTCTTCACCGCGGGCAGCATATTCTACTTTTAATTCATTATATTCTTTTTCCAGTTTATTTCTTTCATTAAGCAGGTTAAAAAAGAATTTCTCAATATCTACTTCTTCTAATTTTTCATTATTAGTGTAAGATTTTAAAAGAGAAGGCTTTTTAGCTTTCATTGTTCCATTTCTTTGGGTTATATCAGTAAAGCCAAGAGTAAATCCAAAATTTTCTAGAAATTTGTTTCGTATTTCTCTTTCATCATCTTCCATATTATCCCCTGTAACAAAATCAAAAGGAGTGATAGAATATTCTTGAAAGTTTTCTCTAAGCCATACTATAAGTTCATTAAAAGCAAATGTTCCTATTCCTCTATTTCTAAGATTTTTATCAAGAAATAAACCTTGAGTTGGTCCAAATTCTATAGAGTTGCTTCTGTGGTTTACAAGTGCATACATTTTATTAATAGATAACTGGTCAGATGCATTACCAGAGATACTTTTTATAGGTCTTATAGAACTACTAGATACTGGTATTATTCTAACAAGCATCATTTCGCTGTCGTTTTCTTTATAATGCTTCATTGAAAATACAATATTTCCAAATAGTCTAGTATTTGAGCCTGATGCTTCTTTTACTCTAACAAGTTTTAGTATTGCTGTTCCATATTCCTCAGTTCTCTGTTCAAAATCACTCATGCAATGCCTCATTTTAAAAAATAATAAAAAAATATATACATTATACTATAAATCCTTGCAAACAATTTTTTTTAATAATATAATTTTAATAAAATAAACTATTAATACTTTGTAGTAGTAGGAGTTATATATATGAAAAAATTTACAACACTTATTTTAGCTTTTATCTGCATATCGGCATTTTATGCTTTAAACTTAAGCACAAATTGCTTTGCTGCGGCACCAAATAGTTATGAGACATTAGTAGATAATAATGAAGTCAAAAAAATTACATATTCTTGTGTTTTTGATAATAAAAAATATGCTTATCCTACATGTAAGTTTGAAGAAAGGTGTGAAAAAGGCTCTACATGCTTTAAAGTCAGCGATTTAGATTATGTATCTTTTTTTGTATCATTTAATTTTCAGGCAGTAGAGATTTTGGCAAGTGATTATATTATGAATCTTGCACGCTCTTATGAAAAAGATGAAAAAAATCTACAGCTTAGCTATCTTTCAGCACTTTTTAACCCTGTAAAACGCACTTTTTATGATGATGAAACAAAAAATCTTCTTTTTCAAAAAATGTTATTTACGAATATGCAGCCATCATCTTTTGTAACTAAAACAGAGAATGATGTTTCTATCTTTTTATCAAAGAAAGATGTGTTTTTAAGAAATACAATTTATCCTTCTTTAAAACTAAACGGTATAACTTATGATAAATCTAAACAGTTGGAATATATTACTGAAAGCTCATTACAGTACTCTGTATATCCACATGCTTATGAAGTAGGATATGTTACTGAATGGATGGCTCAATATGTAGGAGCACCTGAACTTTATAAAAATGAAAAAAATATCAGTCAGGTTGTTGTTTATTTTGATGAATTAAAAAAAGGAAAAGATAAAATAGAAGACCATTCAGGCAGTGCTGTTTTAGAATCAGAAAAAGCACGCCCATTTGTATTTGAAAATAAAATAGCAAAGTTTATACAACAAAATAAAGATAAAGATTTACTTTTACCATCACTGCCAAAGCAGGACAACCATTTTCTTAATGAATATCTGCCAAAATTTACTCTTGAAAAAATAGAAATTATAGAAAAAAATGGCAAAAATGAAAAAGTATTAAAAAAATATGATAAAAATAACATAGCAGAGCTTTTAATAAGTAATGAAGAAATAGCTGGTTTTGCTTATAGAGTAGATAATATATCAAAAGGCATATTGTTAATCAGGTATACTCATACAGCTGATGCACCAAGATATGAAAATCCTGGATTATTAAAATTAAAAAATTCAGGACTTAACGGTATATATGGAAAATTAAGAAAAACTATTGTTACGGATTTAGAAATAACTGTTCCTTATGAATTAACTTCACTTCCTTATGACTGTATAGAAAAAGTAGATGTTGCTAAAATATTATCTAAAAAAGGAGTAAGTGAAAAAGAAATATCTGCATATTTATCATTATTTAAAGATAAAAATACACAATGTATAGATTCTGAACTTTTTATGACAAAAGTTATATTTTTAAGAGATTTTAGAGAGTAATATATCATTAGTATTCTTATATGACTATATTTGATAAATTTAAAACAAACCTTTTAAACTTTATTAAATTTTTAACATCACCATCTTATGGTGATGTTAAGGTTAAATTAAGAAGATACTTAATATATTTTCTTATTGTTGTAGTTATTAATATTATTGCAGGCAAAAATATTACCCATTTAGGTTATCCTTTATCTTCTAATATTTCTATGTTTTTACTGCTTAATATTAATATTATTTTAGTCATAGTGCTGCTTTTATTAATTTTTAGAAATTTGGTAAAAATTTTATCAGAACAGCGTGGCACTTTAAAAATAAAGCTTTTAATATTTTCTCTTGTTGTAACAATTTTTCCTGTAACTATTATATTTATCTATTCCAGCCAGCTTTTGAATGACAGTATTAATAAATGGTTTGCAAATCAAGTTAGCGGCATAGTTAATAAGTCAGGTGTTTTAGTGAATGATTTTAGACATTATGAACAGCAGGAGCTGAATAATTATCTAAATTATTTTCAATCATTACTTACTGAAAAAAAATTGTTTTCTTCTCATAAAATTAAAAGCTATTCTAATGATATTTGCAGATATGTATATAACAATATATTTACAAGTATTATCGTTTTTGATAAGGATAATAATATAATCTTAAATTGTAATAATTCTTATGATACTTATCTTTTGGAAAAACTTTTAACTCACAGGCAGGAATTAGAAAGAGATAAATATATATATGGTTATCAAGATATTGCTCGCGGTATTCACTGGGCAGGAAGTTATACAGATAATCAGTTTGAGCAGCAGGGCGGTATATTGATTTTAAAATATACATCACCTTTATTATATAATGATTTGGGAGCTATTCAAAAAGATTTAAATACATATAATCAAAATTTATATTTTGCATATCCTATTAAAAATTCAAGTATTATGCAGCTTTTACAAATATCTTTACTGCTGCTTTTTTCATCTATCTGGATAAGTATGCTTTTTGCAAGAAGTATCACAAAACCGATTGAAGAGCTTGCAAAGGCAAGTCAGAAAATATCAAGTGGTAATTTTGATGTGACTGTTAAAGAGTATGCTGGTGGTGAGATAGGTGATTTAGTTACTGCATTTAACAGTATGACAGCCCAAATGAAAACATATACTACAGAACTTTATTCTAAAAATATAGTTTTATCAGAAATGTTTGAGCAGATTTCAAGGGATAATATGTATATAGATGCAATATTTAAAAATGTTGATTCATCTATTATACTTGTTTCAAATGATTTTCAGATATTAAAATCAAATATTAAGGCTGATATTTTTATAGGTGATAACCGTGCTGCTTTTGATAAAATAGTTTTAACCAAAGTAAAAGATTTTATGGCAGGTGAACATGATGAAATAATAGAAAACTTTGATTTATCAGATAAAAGTGGTAATAGAATTTTCTTTTTAAGTTTATCCAAAATTGTTTTAGGTGATGAAAATCAGGTATTAATATTATTAAGTGATGTAACGGATGTTGTTGATGCTCAAAAAGTTGCTTTATGGAAAGATATTGCAACTAAAATAGCTCATGAAGTGAAAAATCCACTTACTCCAATAAAGCTCATGGCAGAAAGGGTTAAACGGAGAGTATCAAAAATGGGAGATGTTGAAAGCAGGAATATAATAAATGAATGTATGGATATAGTTATTACAGAATCAGAAAATTTAAGAGAACTAATAGAAGAGTTTAATATGTTTGCAAGGCTTCCAAAAGCAGATAAGCATGTAGTAAATCTTTTATCGCTTCTTAATGATACAATATCATTATATAAAGAAACATACAGAAATATTTTGTTTAATATTAACTGCGAAAGTAAAATAGAAATTAATATAGACAAACTGCAGTTTAGACGAGTGTTTCAAAATATTATTTTAAATGCTGTTTATATTATTGGTGCAGAAAATGGAATAATAAGTATTGAAGTATTAGAAATAAATGATAATATAGAAATATATATCAGGGATAATGGAACAGGGATAGATGAAAATGATATACCTAATTTATTTAAACCATATTTCAGCAGGCGTCAGGGTGGAACAGGGCTTGGTCTTGCAATAGTTAAAAAAATCGTAGAAGAACATTCTGGCACAATTACTGCAGACAATAACGATGCAGGTGGTGCATATTTTAAAATAATACTTCCAAGAGGATTATAATGAAAATATTAATTATTGATGATGAAAAAAACATTTGTTCTGCAATTAAAGGCATATTAGAAGATGAAGGGTATGAATGCAATTACAGTTTAAACTATTCAGATGGATTTCATAAATTACAGGAAAATAGATTTGATGTATTATTTTTAGATATATGGCTTCCAGATATTGACGGTATTGAAGGATTAAAGGAAATTAAACGCCATTTTCCAGAAATAGAAGTTATTATGATAAGCGGTCATGGCACTATTGAAACAGCAGTAGATACTATCCGTTATGGTGCTTATGATTTTTTAGAAAAACCGCTTTCTCTTGAAAGAATTGTGATGCTTATTAAGCATCTTGATGATAAAGCCAGCTTAATGCAGGATTTAAGAAGCACTAAATATAAAAATGTTAAAAAGTATGATTTAATAGGTGTAAGCCAGCAGATAACAAGGCTTAAAGAGCGTATAGAAAAAATAGCATCAATGAATTCATGGGTATTAATTACAGGAGAGAATGGAACAGGAAAAGAGCATGTTGCAAGACTTATACATATGCTTGGTAAACGCGCAGATAAACCATTTGTAGAAATAAATTGCTCTGCTGTTCCTACTGAATTAATAGAAAGTGAGCTTTTTGGCTCAGAAAAAGGTGCATATACTGGTTCTGTAAAAAGAAAAATAGGTAAATTTGAACTAGCAAATAATGGAGTATTATTCTTAGATGAAATTGGCGATATGGGGCTAATGATGCAGGCAAAACTTTTAAGAGTTTTAGAAACAGGTGAGTTTTCAAGGCTTGGTGGAAATGATATTATAAAGTCAGATTTTCGCTTAATATCTGCTACAAATAAAGATTTACAGCTGGAAATAGCTTCTAACCGTTTCAGGTCTGATTTGTTTTATAGAATTAATGTTATACCTATAGAAGTTCCGCCTCTTAGAAAAAGAAAAGATGATATACCACTGCTTGTAAACCATTTTATTCAAGAGACTATCAGCATAAATGGATTGCAGGATAAACAGGTTACTAAAGAATTAATGAATATTTTTATTAATTATGAATGGCCGGGAAATGTTAGGCAGTTAAAAAATATTGTAGAAAGAATGGTTGTATTATCAGAAGATAATATTTTAGATGTAAAAGATGCTCCAAATATGATGCTTTCTGGAATTAGTGAAATGGAACAGCATGTGGTAGATACAAATTACAGCACATCTTTAAAAGAAGCACGCGATGAATTTGAAAAAACTTTTATTTTAAAAGTATTACAGTCTACTAACTGGAATGTAACTCAGACAGCAAGAATGTTAGATATGGAAAGAACATATTTATATAGAAAAATTAAAGCGTATGATTTAGAAAAGTATAAAAAATAGTTGCAATTAATCTAAATAAATAGTATAAATGTTCTAGTGAACAAATGTGCGAGGTGTGGCATGACTGATAAACAGGAGCGTTTATTAAACTTTATTTTAGATTTTCATAAAGAATATGGTTATTCACCATCCATTAGAGAGATGGCTCAAGGTATGGGCGTCAGCTCACCATCTACCATAAAAGCTATGCTGGACAGGCTTGAAGCAAAAGGGATGCTTACTAAATCTTCAGGCAGAGCCCGTTCTCTTACTGCTGTAAAGCATGAAGAAGATAAAGGTATTCCTATAATAGGTAGAATTGTAGCAGGTGTACCAGTTATGGCTGAAGAAAATATTGAAGGTTACATTCCTGTAAAAGAGTTTCTTAGAAATTCTAACGGTGGTTTTTTCTTAATAGTTGATGGGTATAGTATGCAAGATAAAGGCATTCTTCCTGGAGATTATGTATTTATTCAGCCTTGCAAAGAAATATCAAATGGTCAAATCGGTGCTTTTCGTCTTAATGGAGAAGTAACACTTAAAACTTTTAAAAGAAGTGAGGACGGTATATTTTTACTTCCTGCTAATAATGATTTCCAACCAATTCCTGTTACAAATGATGATTCTTTTGAAGTAATAGGCAGATATGTTATGCTTTTAAGATTTAGAGAGCAGGGGTATCATTTTTGATAGGTAATTAATGAAACACCGTATAATGTGTATAGATATGGATGCATTTTATGTATCCTGTGAGCAGGCATTTAAACCATATCTGAAAAAAAAGCCGCTTGCAGTTGGTGGTGCTTATGAAAGGGGAGTAGTATGCACATGCTCTTATGAAGCCCGCAAATATGGTGTATCTTCTGGTATGAGCAGTATTGCTGTAAAGAGCTTATGTCCTGATATAATATTTCTTCCAGTAGATATTAATAAGTATGAAAAAATATCATCTAACATATTTAATTTAATATCTAAAATTGTTCCTAAAATTACAATATCATCTATTGATGAAGCTTATGCAGATATTACAAATATTAATATGGAAACTGAGCTTTTAATTAAAAAGATAAAATATGTAACAAAAAAATATTTTGATATTACATGCACAATAGGCATAGGTCCTAATAAACTAATGGCAAAAATGGCTACAAGTGTAAATAAGCCTGATGGATGTTATATAGTAGATGAAAATAGTGCTGTTTCATTTATTGATTCTTTTCCACTATCAAAAGTATGGGGAATTGGTGCAAGCACTGAAGCAAAACTTGCCGAATATGGTATATTTACTGTTCAGGAATTAAGACTTGCAGGAAAAGAAAAACTGGAAATATATCTTGGTAATCATGGACAGAAAATTTATAATGCAGTGCAGGGTATATATGAAGAAGATACAGAAACAAAGCTTGAAAATAAATCTATAAGCAAAGCAACAACATTTCCATACGATATTTCTTCTAAACAGGAAATATATGATTATATGAAATCATTATCTGAAAAAATATCAGAAAAACTTATTTATAAAAAATATGCTGCAAAAGTTATTACTATTAACTGGAAAACTTTTAGGTTTGAATCAAAATCACTTCGTAAAACTTTATATATTCCTATTTTTTCCGGTGATGATATTTTTAATTATGCAAAATCACTTTTTGATGAGCATAATGCAGGAATTGTTCCATTGCGTCTTGTTGGGGTAGGTGTTGCAGGACTTATAGAAGTAGATGAAAAATATTATAATAAACAGCAGTATTGATAATATATAAAGTAGTAAAATCTAATTTGTAGTATCTAAATTAGTATAGCCACTTCAATAAAAAGCTGGAAAAATAACTGGGACTGCATTTCCCTAATTTTTAAATTTTACATATCTAATAGATAAATTAGTTTATGTAACAAATACTATAATTTATCATAAATTAAACAGTCAGCAGAGTATACTGCACTATTAAAGGCACTTTATTTAAGTATCATTTTAATATGCTAAAAAATAGACTTCTACCATTAAAACTGGTCTGTAAATATATGGATAATTAAGCATTATGTATGTGGTGAGACTATATGAATAGTATATAATGATATGAAAAAAATTCTGCTCTTGATTTAAGATATATATCTTTAAATTATCAAAAAGGTGAACTTGCATAAAAATTTTTGACTAGGTAACTAAATAAATTTCTTTTTCCTGTAAAGGTGTAAGTCCATTAGCTTTTATTCTATAATTATTATAGAAATCAATATACTTTTCAATTTCATATTTAAACTGTTCTATATTTTTGAACTTGTTAATATAAAGAAATTCACATTTTAATGCAGCAAAGAAACTTTGGACTTATCCTAAAAACTTAGAATATAGTCATTTTGAGCCTGATTTTAAAGGAGAAAAATCTAAATTATATATTACAACAGTGCATAATATATTTAAACTATCTAGCTTTTTAGATACTTCGCCTTTGGCTCAGTATAAACTGATTGTGATAATCTGTATTTCTGTATAAGTTCTCATAGTCACAGTTGTTATAATGAACTTACCTAAAAATTTTTAACTAAGCCATTAAATAGATTTCTTTTTCCTGTAAAGGTGTAAGTCCATTAGCTTTTATTCTGTAATTATTATAGAAATCAATATATTTTTCAAGTTCATATTTAAACTGTTCTATATTTTTGAACTTGTTAATATAAAGAAATTCACATTTTAATGCAGCAAAGAAGAGAAAAAGACAGCTCTTGCAAGAAATGATTATTCTTTAATTTTTATAATCTTATATAGCAGAAATAAATTTGTCTATGCTTATAGAAGAAAATACATCCTGTATTTTTTTAACTATTTAAAAGTGTAAAAAAAGCAGGAAATGTATAAATCATCCCTGCTGAAATATAAATATTTAATATACTTGGCTATATTATTGTAATAACATTAATATTTCATTTAACTCTTTTTTTATATCTTCTATGCTGTATGTTGATAGAGCAGCAGTTTCTGTATTATCACTAGGTTTATCATTAGAGTTAATATCAATATGTTCTTTATTAGAGATAATTTCTTTTAAACGCTGTTTTGCGCCTTCAATAGTATAGCGTTCATTATGGAGCATATCTTTTAACTGCTCCAGTAAATATATATGCTTACTTGTATAAAATCTTTGCCCACCAGTAGACTTTATAGGTTTTAACTGTTTAAATTGATTTTCCCAATACCTTAATGTTGATGCTGGCAAATCCAGCATTTTAGATACTTCTCCAATTTTATAAAATTTATCAACCATTTACTTCATCTTTAAATATTTGGCTAGGTCTAAATACTACAACAGTTCTTGGTTCAATAACAGTTTCTTCTCCAGTTTTAGGATTTCTACCAATTCTTCTTCCCCTTGTTTTCACTTCAAAATTACCAAATCCTGATATTTTAACATTTTCAGATTTCAAAATATCAGTTTTTATCATTTCAAAAACTTCATCAACGATTTTGGCAATATCTTTTTTAGTCAACCCAAGTTTACTGTGGATATTTTCAACCATATCTGCTTTTGTCATTTTTATCCCCCTTAAAAATATGATTTATAATATTTTATATTTATAAGCATATTAATATATCATATCAAAAAACTTATTCTATACGAACTATTTTTATGATTTTATCTGTAATATTGCTGTTTTGGGCTATTTTTTTAGCATTTTCCAGCTCAGAACAGCATAATTTAACAGTATAAGACTTTTCTGTTATACCTGCTTGTTTTATAAGTGCATCAAGATTTCTACTTTTTGCATATTCTATGGCATCACTTTGAGTTAAAAAATCTTCAATATGATTTACTTTATCTTCACCAAACATCTCATTTCCAGTATCTGATTTTTCATACACTTTCCAAATAGAATAAGTATTTGAGTAAGCATCTGTAACTTCAAGTTTGGTATTATTTTTTTCGCTGATTTCTTTTATTTTATTATACTGCTTTTCATCAATATTTTCAAACAATATTGAATATTTTTTTATAACAAGTGCTTTGGCAAGAGATTTATTTTCTGTATTTTTCTGCTCTTTTTTTACAGCAGCACTTTTAACTGTGGTTTGTTTTTCACTTTCTTTCTTTTTATCGGTAGTTTTTTCAGTTTCTTTATTATTAATTATACCAGCAGATTTTGCAGTGTTTTCTATCTGGGCTGTTTGTATAATTTTGCCTGATACATTATCATTTTGAGCAGAAGGCTCTGATATTGTTTCAACAGGAGTTCCTGCAAACTCAAAAATTTGTATTTGAACATATCCTTGTTTTTCTTCTTCAGTTCTTGTATCAGGTGGCGGCGGTGCTTCCACAACTTCAACAACTTTTTCAGAAAAAATACCTAAATAATTTGCAATTAATAATCCAGTTGCAAGAGTAATGGCAGCTGCTAATGCAGCTTTTTTATTTACTTTCCTCCTAGATACTCTCTTAGGCTTATGTTTTAGAGATTCTAAATACTCTCTATTAACATCAGCAAGAGATTTATCATAATAACTATAAAGGTTTAGGTTATGCATAATATATTATCGTCTATTCAATTATTTTATATACTAATCCTTTTTCTCATTAATAAGTTTTGTTGCCAAATGAGTAGGCAGTTCTTCATAATGGCTGAATTCCATAGTAAACATACCATGCCCGCCAGTCATACTTCTTAAATCTGGTGCATATTTAAGGATTTCTGCCATTGGGACAGCTGCACTAATATGCTGTCCTGTAGTCTGTGGTTCAACATTAGTTACTCTGCCGCGTCGTGAGTTTAAATCACCAACTATAGCACCAACATATTGTTCAGGGGCATATACATCTATTATCATAATTGGTTCTAAAATAACAGGTTTTGCTTCTGCTGCTATTTTTTTAAATGCCATAGATGCTGCTATTTTAAATGCCATTTCTGAGCTGTCAACTGAATGATAAGACCCATCATATAATGCAGCTTTAAAGTCTACCATAGGATATCCTGCTAAAATACCTTCTTGTGCTGCTTCAATAACACCTTTTTCTACAGCAGGAATAAAGTTGCGTGGAACAACACCACCAACAATTCTGTCTTCAAATTCAAAACCTGCACCTCTTTCAAGAGGGGAGAGTTCAAGCCATACATCTCCATACTGACCTTTACCTCCAGATTGTTTTTTATATTTGCCTTGACCGTTAGATTTAATTTTAATAGTTTCCATATATGGAACTTTTGGTGTATTTAATTCTACATGCACATTAAATTTTTTCAACAATTTATCAGCAACTATTTCAATATGCATTTGTCCCATACCAGAAAGCAGTAAGTCGCCAGTTTTATCATCTCTTCTAAGTTTTAATCCTTTATCTTCTTCCATAAGTTTTTGAAGTGCAGAAGAAACTTTGTCTTCATCTTCTTTTGATTTAGGAGTAATTGAAAAAGATATAACAGGCTCTGGTAGTGTAACTGCTGGAAAAGTTACAGGGTCCACATCTGATGATAATGTATCAAATGTTTCTGTATATTTTAACTTAGTAGTCATACCTATCTGACCTGCAGTAAGTGTATCACATTTGACAAAGTTTTTACCCTGTAGAATAAAAAGCTGAGTTATTTTTTCATATTCTTTTTTATTAACATTATATATAGATGTATCATTTTTAATAGAGCCTGAATATACTCTAAAAATTGTAAGTTTTCCTGCATAAGGGTCTGCAAATGTTTTAAATACATAGGCAGCAAATTCTTTATCTTCAGCTGTAACATCAACAGGTTCACCAGAATGATCATCAATTGCAAAGGCTGCTTCTTTTTGCAGTGGTGATGGAAGATAGTCAATAATACCTTCTAAAAGAAGTTTTGAGCCAATATTTTTAATAGCAGAGCCACAGAATACTGGAACAAATCTTTTAGTAACAACACCTTCTCTAAGACCTTTTCTAATTTCTGTTTCAGTAAATTCTGCACCTTCAAGATATTTTTCTATTAAATTGTCATCAGTTTCAGATACTGCTTCTATTAGTTTTTGTCTATGAAATTCTGCTTCACTTAATAAATCTTCAGGAATATCTTCTATTGTATATTGAGCAGTAGGTTCAGCAGGATATATTAATGCTTTCATTCTGACTAAATCAATAATACCTTTAAATGAGCTTTCTTTTCCTATTGGCAGAAAGATTGGCAAAGGAACAATGCCAAATGCTTTTTCAATATCACCAAGTGCATTATAAAAATCAGCTCTTTCCTTATCCATTTTATTAATAAATATAAGTTTAGAAAGATTATATTCTTCTGCATACTGCCATACTCTGATAGTTTCAGCTTTCACACCAGTAATTGCAGATGCAATGATTACAGCACCATCTACTGCAGATAAAGCACATTTTGTTTCATGCAGAAAGTTAGTGTATCCTGGTGTATCTATAATATTAAGGAGGTTTTTATTCCAAGTAACTGAAGCAACTTTTGCGTTTATTGAGAATTTTCTTTCTATTTCTATCTGGTCAAAATCCATTACACTTGTTCCAGATTCTATATTGCCTATTTTTTGTGTAGCACCAGTATTATATAAGACAGCTTCTATAAGGCTTGTTTTTCCAGCACCACCGTGTGAAATAAAAGCTACATTTCTTATCATACTTGTTTCCATACAACACCTCCAAAAAACTATCTTTTATAAATACTTAATACTATCAGTAATATTTGCAATATACAAGTGTTTTTTATGGTTTATAAGAAAAAAGTTGTTTTTTTATGAGTAATTATATAATATATTTTTCTATTTATTTACTTTTATGGTGAAATATGAAGCGTATTTATGTTGGGAATTTAGATTATGGAGTTACAGAGAACAGTGTAAAAGAGTTATTTTCTAAGTATGGAAAAGTAGAATCTGTTGCTTTAATAAAAGATAATGGCACTGGCAGATTTAGGGGGTTTTGTTTTATTAATATGGATGATGAATACAGTAAAATGGCAATAGAAAAATTAAATAAAACTAAATTTGCTGGCAGGATAATAGATGTAATGCCTGCAAATATGAAAAAAAGACGAAAAAAGAAATCAAAAGAATAATCAGTAATTAGGTTTATAATAAATAAAAACTGTCAAAAGTTGTTTTCTGACAGTTTTTAAATTTTATATATTTTTAAATTACAGTGATAATACTGCTAAAATAATTGTTACAATAAAACCTGCTGCTATTACAATATAATTTTCAGTTTTTGGAACAAGTTTTCCATTAACATTTTTCTTAAAAATTGCTATAATAAGACCTGAAATATAAAATGAAATTAAAACAATACCATATAAAACTAACATTATCTTAAATAATAACCCGCCTTTTGCTTTATGCAGCATAATCATATCACCAAGAATACTTCTATCCAGCGTGATAATTTCTGTAATACCGTCTTTTTCTTTTAATGTAATAACATATCCTGCACTTCCAATATTTCTATTTATTTTTGATTTATCTAGAGAAACATTTGCTTTTGGCATTTTTATATTATTTTCTTTTGTCCATTTTGCTAAAAATGCAACTTCTTCACCTTTTGGGATAGTATGATTAACTGTATATGATTTAATTTCTGCTCCAGTATCCTGATTAGCTCCTAAAACATATAAAGCTCCTGTTAGACCCATCATTATACCAACAGGAATAGTAAAAAGTGCCATATAAAGATGGATTTTCCTAAAAATTTTTTTCATTACATACCTCATAAATTATTTTTATATATTTTTATTGTAACATATTTTTTTATTTTGGTTACTAATTTCTGACATAAAATTATTAAAAAAATTCATAAATAGATTTTTTGATAATATTTATTAATAAAATAAATTATTCTTTTAGTTAAATCATTAATAATAAAGATTTTATATTTTATTAATAAATATTTTATATCAATATATTAATATTTCATATTGACTTGTCTACTAAAATAGTATATTTATGTATAAAAATAATTTATTAGTGCAAATGGGATATGTATTTGAGTGAAGAACTTACTTCTAGTTTAGAAGATTATTTAGAAACTATTTACCTTATTATATCTGAAAAAGAAGCTGTCAGGCCAAAAGATATTGCTAAAAGGATGAATGTTTCAAATGCTTCTGTTACTGGTGCTTTAAAAACACTTGCAAATAAAGGTATGATAAACTATGCACCTTATGATGTTATTACTTTAACAAATGAAGGGCGTATGGCAGCAATGGATGTATTACGCCGTCATGAGCTTTTAAAAGATTTTCTTGTTAAAGTCTTAGGTATTTCTGTGGAAGAGGCTGATAAAGCAGCATGTGCTATGGAGCATGGTATATCTGTGGAAATTATTGATAAGCTTGCTAGATTTGCTGAATTTATTGAGATATGTCCAAGGGGTGGTGAAGACTGGGCAAATGGTAAAATCAGTCATTGTGATAAGACTGTTTCTTTAGAAGTTTGTCAGGAATGTATCTCTTCTGTTTCAGATAAAGTTCATAAAAATCACTGCAAACAACTGCAAGGAGGTCGTATTGTGAAAAAATTAAATGATGTTCGTCCTGGAGAACGCTGTAAAGTTGTAAAGATTACTTCAAAAGGTAATCTTTTTAAGCGAATTACAGAAATGGGACTTACAACAGGAACTGTCATAGAGGTGGAGAGAGTTGCACCACTTGGTGACCCTGTTGAAATGAAAGTGAAAGGTTATCATTTATCTTTAAGAAAAGATGAAGCATCTAAAATAGAAGTTGAAATGATATAGTTTTATTTTTTTATAATATATTTTAGGATAGACTAAAAAAATACATTTAACTAAAATTATTTATGAGGACTGATATGAAAGAAAATTTAACAATAGCTCTTGCTGGCAATCCAAACTCTGGTAAGACTACTATATATAATGCGTTAACTGGGGCAAGGCAGCATATAGGCAACTATCCTGGAGTTACAGTTGAAAAAAAAGAAAGTATTATTACATATAATAATCAACAGTTAAAAATTATAGATTTACCAGGAACTTATAGTTTAACAGCATATTCTGTTGAAGAAGTAGTTGCAAGAAATGTTATTATTAATGAAAAACCAGATGTTGTTGTTGATATTATAGATTCGTCAAATTTAGAAAGAAATCTTTATTTAGCTGTTCAACTTATGGAGCTTAGAATACCACTTGTTTTTGTGTTTAATATGAAAGATATGGCACAGGAAATGGGTATTAAAATAGATATTAAAAGTCTTTCTAATCTATTTGGAGTTCCTATAATAGAAACAGTGGGCAGTAAAGGGGATGGTATTAAAAATATACTTGATGAAGCACTTAAAGCTGCTAATATGCCTGATATAAAATATCCTGTAATTACTTATGATAAAGTAATAGAAAAATATGTTAACTCTGTTGAAGAATTAATTAAACAGCATTCAACTAATATAGAAAATTATAATACAAGATGGCTTGCAGTTAAGCTTTTAGAAGGTGATAAAGATGTTATGCAGGTTATTCCTTCGCCAATTATTCAAGAAGAAATTAAAAGAGCAAATGTAGATATTAATGAAATGCTTGGTGATTCACCAGAAACTGCAATAGCCAGTGCCAGATATGGCTTTATTTCTGGAGCATGTCAGGAATGTGTTACAACAACAGTTGAAGCAAGACATAATATGAGCGATGCAATAGATTCTGTTTTAGTGAATAGAGTTCTTGGTATTCCTATATTTTTAGGACTTATGTATTTAGTGTTCCATTTAACTTTTACTCTTGGTGACCCATTTATGGGCTTTATAGAGCAGTTTTTTGGATTTCTAGGTGAAAAGGCAAATGTGCTGATAACTCATGATTTGCTTAGGTCTTTAATTGTTGATGGTATCATAGGTGGTGTTGGCGGTGTTATTGTGTTTTTACCAAATATTATATTTTTGTTTATAGCAATAGCTATACTTGAAGCCAGTGGATATATGGCAAGGGTTGCTTTTATTATGGATAAAGTTATGCATAAAATTGGTCTTCATGGTAAAAGTTTTATTCCATTTTTAATTGGCTTTGGCTGCTCTGTTCCTGCAATTATGGCAACAAGAACTCTTGATAACCAAAGAGATAGAATATTAACAATGCTTGTAACTCCATTTATGAGCTGTGGTGCAAGGCTGCCAATATATTTACTTATTATTCCAGCATTTTTTGATAAAAATCAGGCTTTAGTGTTATGGGTTGTATATTTAATAGGTATTGTAATTGCCATAGTTATTGCAAAAATTTTAGGTATGACAGTATTAAAAGGCGAATCTGCACCATTTGTAATGGAGCTGCCACCATACCGTATTCCTACATTAAAAGGTGTATTAATGCAGATGTGGGAACGCAGCTGGCTGTATCTTAAAAAAGCAGGAACAATTATATTATTTGTGTCTATTGTAATGTGGGCATTAACAGTATTTCCATTATTCCCAGAAAATAAAGTTGCGGAATATGAAAAAGGGCTGTCTGAATTAGAACAGATTATAGAAGAAAAAACTGCTGAACTTGTAAAAATTGGTTATGTTGTTATGACTGATGAAAATATGCAGGAAGCAGAAAGCATTAATTCAAAATTAAGCGACAGAGAACTTGCAAAGGCAGAAAAAATTGCAGTAGAAATTGAAGAAGCAAATATGCAGATAGATGAAATTAATAATAAAGTTGCAGAAGCTGAGCTTGAATACAGTGCAGCAGGTAGAATTGGCAAATTTATTGAACCAGTGCTTGCTCCTATTGGGTTTGACTGGAAAATAGGCACAGCATTAATTGGTGCTTTTGCCGCAAAAGAAGTGTTTGTTGCTCAAATGGGTATCGTTTATTCTCTTGGTGAAGCAGGGGAAGATTCTGAAGCATTACGAGATAAACTTCGTGAAAATTATTCTCCACTTGTAGGGTTTGCTATTATGGTATTTGCTCTTTTAAGTGCACCCTGCATGGCAACTTTTGCCATTGTAAAAAGAGAAAGTAACTCATGGAAGTGGGCATTTTTCCAATTCTTTGGTATGACTGCTGTAGCATATATTGTAACATTTATAATATATCAGACAGGCAGACTTTTTATGTAACATAAGGAGATATTTTATGTTAGGAAATATTATTGTAGTATCAATAGTTTTACTGGCTGCTTTTATAAGCATCAGAAAAATATATAAAACATTAACAGGTAAATCAGGCTGTTCATGTGCTTGTGGCAGCTCAAATGGATGCACTTCTTCATGCTGCAGTTCTGCATATAAATTAAAAAATAAATAATTATTGATTATAAACCTGCTTTTAACTAAAAAGGCAGGTTTTTCTCTTTAAAAAATATTAAATTTTTTAAATTCTGTAAGATTATGAGACATATGTTACAAAAATAAGTATAAAAAAATACCTCTTAGTATATAGTATAAAATTAAGCAAAAAACTAAACTAAACTAAGAGGTATCACAATGAATAAAGTGATAATAACAGAAGAAATGCGATTTCGTCAACGGTTATGTGAGTATGCATTAAAAAAAGGAGCAACGAAAGCAGCCCGCAAATATCAAGTGAACCGTATGTTTGTATACAGGCATTTAAAGAAATATGATGGAACAGTTCAGAGTTTATCTTTTAAAAGTCGTAGACCAAGAACCAGTCCAAATAAGCATAGTAAAGAAGAGCTTGATTTAATATTTAACACATATGCCGAGCATGGTTTGTATGGTAATGCGGAGGTATATGTCAGACTTCTAGAAATTGGTTATAATCGTAGTTTTGGCAGTATGTGTATGCAGATAAGGAAGAAAGGCTTAAAGTCATTAAACAAGTCAAAAAAGAGCTATACAAGATATGAACCAATAACAGGTCAGTATATAGGCGACAAGGTTCAGATAGATATAAAATATGTTCCACAGGAATGTATAATGTTTTCCAGCTATGGTAAAAAATATTATCAGATAACAGCGATAGATGAATACAGCAGAATGAGAGTATTAGAAATAGTAGAAGAAAAAAGCACATTTGAAACAGGTAAGTTTTTAGACGAACTGGAAAGTAAATTTGGCTTTCCACTAAAAACAATTCAAGTGGATAATGGCTATGAGTTTGTAAATGATAAGGAAGTTACAAACAAGAAAAGCTATTTTGAAGAGACAGCTGAAAAGAAAGGATATACTATTAAACGAATAAGACCTTATTCACCTTGGCAGAATGGAAAGGTGGAAAGAAGTCATAGAGAGGATGGAAAAATTTTATATGCAAATAATAAATTCTATTCCAAAGATGAATTAATTAAGGCTCTTAAACAGCATGAAGATAGATATAATAATACTGCTAAAACATGCTTAAATTTTAAATCTCCATATGAGATTGTTATTGAAAATAAATTATTGCTTGATTTATATTAAGTTAAGATTTATTTTTTACTAAAAGTGTAACATTTGTCCTGTTAGTTAAGAAAAAAATATTAAATTTTTTAAATTCTTTATTGATTTTATTTTAAAAAAATATATATTAAACCTTTTACTACTATAAGGAGCTGAAATAGTTATGGCACGATTTACCTCATCAATGCTTGAACAGATTAGGTTAATAAATATTGCTTCTATTATAGAGCCTTATGTAGAATTACGCAGTAAAGGCAGAGATTTATGGGGGCTTTGTCCATTCCATAATGAAAAATCTCCTTCTTTTAAAGTAGACAGTGAAAAAGGATTTTTTAAATGTTTTGGTTGTGATGCAAAAGGTGATGGCATCACATTTATAATGCGCAGGCTTGGTTTTTCATATCAAGATGCAGCTATATATTTGGCAGAAAAATACGGCATAAATGTAGAATATGATGGAAAAGAAAATATTCATTCCAAGGATATTTTATCTCTTCATGATGAAATACAGAAGATTTCACGGAAACTTTTTTATACAAGTGCTGGGGAAGAAGCTAGAAAATATATTTTAGACCGCAGCTTTAATGATGATGATTTTAATGAGTTTGGCATAGGTTTTCTTGCCTCTGATGTTAATTATTCAGCAGTTTATAAAATGTTTCCAAAAGATATTCTTTATAATTCAGGTTTCTTTAAAGAGTCAAAATATGGTGCTACTTATGCTAGATTTTTTAACAGATTAATGCTGCCTATTAAAAATATAACAGGCTCAATTGCTGCTTTTGCAGGCAGAAGTTTAGATGGCTCTAATCCAAAATATTTAAATTCAGCAGAAAGCTCTGTATTTCATAAAGGGTATACTTTATTTAATATAGATAAAGCAAAAGATGCTATGAAACAAAGTAGAAATGTGCTTATTGTAGAAGGCTATTTTGATGTAATGCGTCTTTATAAAAATGGTTTTAAAAATTCAGTAGCACCTATGGGAACAGCTTTAACCCACGAGCAGATAGGTCTTTTGAAAAGGTATGCTGAAGAAATAACTATTATTTTTGATGGTGATAATGCTGGAGAAAAGGCAGCATTTAGAAGTCTTGAAAGATTTGCTGAAAGTGGACTTTTCCCAAAGGTTGTTTTTTTACCACAGACTGATGATCCTGACAGTTATATATTGAATTATGGAATAGATAATTTTAAATCATTATATGATAAAAGGGAAGATTTGTTTATAAATATGATTAAAAGACTTGTTCTTTCTGCTAAAAATGATTTTAATATTAAACTTTCAAGGTATAAATCAGTAAAAGATATGCTTTTAAAAATAGAAAATTTGCATATAAGAGATTATTATATTGAAGCAGCAGCAGATATATTTGGTTTGAAAAAAGAAAATATTCAAGAAGAATTAGCAGCAAACCTATATAAAAAAAATGTTGTAATAAATAAATCAGCTAATAAAAATTTATACTTATGCGAGATAGATTTTGCAGCATGTTTATATCATTTGCCAGTTGATATTATTGATGAACTGCTTACAGATATGAATTTGGAAATGATAAATAATGGTGAAATCAGAAGTATTTTAAAAAAATTACTTGAATTTTTACCAAAAATCTCAGATACTAAAGACATTATGCATGAATTAGGAAGTCAATTTGTAGAGCTTGCAATGCGTGAAATTGCAGAAGACAATGTTTATAATGAAGCATTGAAAAATAAAAGACAGATTGAACTTAATTATCTAAAAAAGCGTCAGAATGAGTTGATAGATTTAATGCGAACAACCACTGACAAAACAGCACAAGTCAGTATTTTGCAGGAATTAAATAATCTTACAAAACTGATTGCAGGTAAAAATAAGGATGGTGAATAAATTTTATGTCAAAGAAAATCAAACTACCTGAAGTAAAACAATTAATCACCCTGGGTAAAGAAAAAGGGTTTCTTACTTTTGATGAGATTAATGATGCTCTGCCAGAAGATGCAGCAACAAGTGATTTTCTTGATGAAATAATAACATTGCTCTCACAGCTTAAAATAGATGTTATAGATAACAAAAGTAAAAAAGGAAATATTTTTCCTACAAATGTTGTAATAGATGATGAAGATGATGAAGACGGCTTATCATCTATTGACGGTGAATATCAGGAAGATGGAGAAGAGATTTTAAGCACTGATGACCCAGTCAGACTTTATTTAAAAGAAATGGGAAATATTCCACTTTTAAATAGAGAAGATGAAGTTAATGTTGCAAAAGAGATTAAAAAAGGTCAAAGAAAAGTAATTAAAGCAATTCTTTCTTTTCCGTCAACTGCAGCTAAGTTTATGGAATTTTCAGAAGGTGTTAAAAATGATACAATGCGTCTTAAAGATATAATAGATATAGAAGAAGACGATATTGAAATGGAGCAGCTGCAGGAAGATTTTGAAGAAATGGATGAAGAAGCAGTTAAAGAAATCAAAGACAATAAAGAAGCTCAGTTAAAAGCACAGTTTTTTGATACTATTGATGAAATAGTTAGTAAACTCCGTGAAGATATTACATTATCTGAAGAATATAAAAGAAATGCTAAAAATATGTCTGCTGATGAGCAGAAAAAAAAGAAATCAGAGTTAGAAGCATCAATTGAAGAATTAACAGATAAACTTCTTGATATAAAAGTTAATTTTATGACTATTAATGAAATATCTCAGGATATTAAAATCAATTATGATGCTGTTCAAGACAGTATGTATGAGCTTAATAAAGTAGCCAAAATTTTAAAAGTGGACACTCTTTATATGTTCAGCATTACTCAAGAGGAAATAACTGATATTGCATCTAATCATGGAATGCGTGAAAAAGAAATTAATACTATAATAAATAAACATACTCAAACACTTGAAAAAATAAATACTCATTATAATAATATTGGCATAGAAAAAGAAGAATTTGAGCAGATATATGAAAGCCTTTTAGAAGGTGAGTATGTAACTGACAGTGCAAAATCTAAGCTTATTGAAGCAAACCTTAGGCTTGTTGTAAGCATAGCTAAAAAATATACAAACAGAGGTTTGCAGTTTCTTGATTTAATTCAGGAAGGTAATATTGGTCTAATGAAAGCTGTTGAAAAATTTGATTATTCAAAAGGTTATAAATTTTCTACTTATGCTACATGGTGGATTAGGCAGGCAATTACAAGAGCTATTGCAGATCAGGCACGCACTATCCGTATACCTGTTCACATGATAGAAACTATCAATAAAATGATGAAAGTAACACGCAACCTGCAGCAGGATTTAGGCAGGGAGCCAACACCTGAAGAAATATCTGAAAAAATGGATATACCAGTTGAAAAAATTAAAAAGGTTATGAAAATAGCAAAAGAGCCTGTATCTCTTGAAACACCTATAGGGGAAGATGAAGATTCAAGCCTTGGAGATTTTATTGAAGATAAATCAGCTAAAAATCCATCTGATGAAGTGACTTATTTAAAATTAAAAGAACATACAAGAAATATACTTGATACTTTATCACCAAGAGAAGCCAGTGTGTTAAGGCTGAGATTTGGTATTGACTGTGATTCTGACCATACATTAGAAGAAGTTGGCAAAAAGTTTACAGTAACAAGAGAGCGTATCAGGCAGATAGAAGCAAAAGCGCTTCGTAAATTAAGGCATCCTACAAGAAGCCGTATTATGAGAACTTTTACGGATTAATGTGTGAAATTATATTATTATACATATAAAACTATCATTGGTAATTTAAATATTACTTCTGATAATTTTTATATAAGATATATTTCTTTTGGAAAGTATCATCAATATAATAATATGTTTAAAGAAACTGAAATAATAAATAATGCTTTTATGCAGATAGATGAGTATTTGAATGGCAGGAGAAAAATATTTAGTATAAATATTAAATATGAAGGCACTTTATTTCAGCAGAAAGTATGGAAGGCTTTATTAAATATTCCTTATGGCAGTATAATATCTTATAAGGAACTGGCAGAAAAGGTGTTTTCACCAAAAGCATACAGAGCAGCAGGCTCTGCATGTGGACAAAATCCATTACCAGTAATTATTCCGTGCCACAGAGTAATTCATTCCAATGGAAGTATTTCTGGCTATGCTTTTGGGAAAGAAATTAAAACATTTTTGTTAAATTTAGAAAAAAATAGCCATATATAATAAAAAATATTGCAATTTAAAATTTATTATAGTAAACTTTTTTCGTAAAAATAAAAGGAATGTTTCTTTATGAAGTTAAGTGCAAGAAACCAATTAAAAGGAACTATACTAGAAATTGAAAATGGTGCAGTTAATGCTATTATTAAATTAGATATTGGTAGTGGCAATATTATATCTGCTACTGTATCTATGGATGCTGTTAAATCATTAAATTTAGCAGTTGGCAAAGAAGCTTATGCAGTTATTAAATCCACATCAGTTATGGTTGGTGTAGAATAATCGTATATGCCGAAATGGTGGAACTGGTAGACACGCAGGTTTCAGGTACCTGTGGGGTAACACCTGTGGGGGTTCAAGTCCCCCTTTCGGCATTTTATACAATATATACAAAATAATTTATTCAAATAGAGTGTTTTATATATAGTGTATAGTCTCAATAATACTTGTGTGAGGTATAGTAATAATGTCTATGAATTTTATGTATAATATGTTTTCAAGCGATTTAGCTGTTGATTTAGGCACAGCAAATACTCTTATATATGTTAAAGGCAGAGGTGTAGTTTCAAGCGAACCATCTGTTGTTGCCATAAATAGTAATACAAGAGAAATCTTAGCAATTGGTCAGGAAGCAAAGAATATGCTTGGCAGAACTCCTGCAAATATCAGTGCTGTCCGCCCAATGAAAGATGGTGTTATTGCAGATTATGATACTACTGAAAAAATGATTAGATATTTCATTCTTAAAGTTCATAATCGTAAAAGTCTTGTCCGTCCTAGAATGGTTATATGTATTCCATCAGGTGTTACTCAGGTAGAAAAAAGAGCTGTTAAAGATTCTGCTATTCAGGCAGGAGCAAGAGAAGTTTATTTAATAGAAGAGCCAATGGCAGCAGCTATTGGTGCAGGGCTTCCTATCCAAGAGCCGTCAGGTAATATGGTGGTAGATATAGGTGGAGGCACAACAGAAGTTGCTGTTATATCATTATCTGGTATAGTATATGCCAATTCTGTCAGAGTTGGTGGTGATGAGATGGATGATAATATTGTCAACTATATTAAACGCCAGTATAATCTTCTAATAGGAACTGCTACTGCAGAAGATTTAAAAATCAAGCTTGGTTCAGCTTTTCCATTAGAAAATGAAATTAAGACAGAAATTAAAGGTCGTGATTTAGTTACGGGTATTCCTAAAACAATAGAAATCTCTGATTCTGAAATTAGAGAAGCACTTAAAGAATCTATTGGAAAAATAGTTGATGCTGTTCGTATAGCATTAGAGCAGACTCCACCAGAACTTTCTGCAGATATAGTTGACAGAGGTATTGTTTTAACTGGCGGTGGTGCATTGCTGAAAAATCTTGACAAACGCTTATCTCATGAAACAGGTTTACCTATTATTGTTTCTGATGACCCGCTTAAAGCTGTTGCTTTAGGTTCAGGTAAAGTGCTTGATGATTTAGAACTGCTTAAAAAGGTTGCAGTAGAATAACAAATGTTTAAGTGGAGAAGGCTGTTTCTTGCTATCATTATTATACTGCTTATTATAATAGTGCAGGCAAGAAATATTAATGTTGAAAGTCCATTTCGTGGTTTGCTTGGTAATGTTGTAAACCCAGCCATCTTTCTTACTAATAAAGTTTTTTCAAGTATTGGTAATGTTTGGAATTCTTATGTTAATTTAGTAAATGTTCAACAAGAAAACAAAGAATATAAGAAGTTAATTGATAATCTAACTCTTGAAAATGCTTTGTTATCAGAAAAACTTAGTCAAAGTGAAAGGCTGGAAACTCTACTAAGGCTGTATAGAACTTATGATTTTAAACAAATGCCTGCTAATGTTATTGGTGTAAGTGACGGCTATGTTAAAAATATAGTTATTGATGCAGGGGATATTGATGGTGTTGAAAAAAATGCTCCTGTAATAGGTTTTCAAGGTTTAGTTGGCAGAGTATCTAACACTTATGCAACAACAAGTGAAGTAGATGTTATTTTAAATATTTCATCAAATGTTAGTGTAATGAACAGCAGAACTCGTGTATCTGGAATTATGCGTGGTGATGGTGAGGGTCGTTTGTATGTTGATTACTATGACAGATTAGATGATGTGCGTGTTGGTGATGTATTTGTTACATCAGGGCTTGGAATGTTATACCCAAAAGGTATAAGGATAGGTAAAGTATCGGATATTGTTAGTGATAATACAGGGCTTTTTCAAAAAGTATTTATAGAGCAGTCCGAAGATTTTTATAAATTAGAACATGTTTTCGTTGTTAAAAGTAATTCAAAATAGATATGTATCTATTATTTTAATACTGATTTTATACTATGTGTTATCCCACACAACTTTTCATTTTTTATCAAATGTTAATTTCTCTATTATTTTATATGTACTTATTGCTTCTAAAATAAATGAAGAAACATATTTACCTTATTCTATTATTTTTGGTTTATATTCTGATTATGCAGCAGGCTCATATATTGGTTTAAATGTATTATTTTTCTTATTTTTATCTTTAATAAAAATGTTTACAGAATATAAGTTTGATTTAAAAACATCTTTTTCATTAGTTATATTTAGTATATTTGCAATATTATCATATAATATATTTTTGTCTCTTATATTAGGTTACAATGTTATTTTATCATTGTTATATATATTGAAAATCAGCATAATTGATTTTATTCTTTATCTTATCATTTTTTATTTAATGGAGTTTAGAAGTGCTTTTCGCAGCATTAAAAGATGACCTTTTAGGTTATTATAAAAGAAGAATTATTTTATTTTTTGGAATTTTTGTATTTATTTCTTGTATTTTATTTGCCAGATTATTTATTTTACAGATTATACAATATGAACAGCTTGCAGTTGATGCAAATAGAAATAGAATAAAAACAAAAGAAATAATTGCAGAAAGAGGTTTTATATATGATTCTAAAATGAATCTTCTTGTAAGTAATACACCATCTTATGACCTTGTGTTAAACAAAGATGATATAAGGCGTGGTGATGATATAATAGGTATGCTTAAACGAGTAAAGGAAGTCATTGATTTTGATATGAATAAAGTTATGAAAGACTTAAAAGATAAGCATATACCATCTGTTTTGATAAGCAGAGGTTTAAATCTATCTGATATTGCTTATTTTGAAGAGTATGCTGATGATTTTGCTGGATTAAGTGTTGAGCTGCACTCTGTAAGAAAGTATGCAGATGGACTTTCTTACAGCCATATATTAGGCTATGTAAGTGAAGCAACTCCTTATGATATAGAAAAGAACAAGGGAATATATAAACGGGGAAGCTATATTGGAACTATGGGAGTTGAGCTTCAGTATGAAGAAATACTACGGGGAAGCTCAGGGTCTATGGAAATTGAAAGAGATGCAAGAGGCAGAATTGTTAATATATTAAGAGAAGATCCTGCTGCAGCAGGTAATGATATTGTATTAACAATTGATGCAGAGTTACAGCAGTATGCAGCAGAAGTTATGGAAAATAAAAAAGGTGCTGTTGTTGTTTTAGATATTGCAGATAATTCTATGCTTACTCTATATTCAGCTCCAAGTTATGATTTAAATATGTTTACTCCATATCTTAATGAAACAGAGTGGGAAAGAATACACAGAGATAAAAGAAGTCCTTTGATTAACCGTCCTATTGAAGGTCAGTATGCTCCGGGCTCTGTTTATAAAGTAGCCATGGCATTAGCTGGTTATGAAGAAAAAGTAGTAACGCCTGAAACTGCTTATAAATGCTTAGGAATATTTCATTTAAATTCATATTTTTCATATAGATGCTGGAAAAAAACTGGTCATGGCAAAGTAAATATGCAGGAAGCATTAGCACAGTCATGTGATGTTTATTTTTATAATTTAGGACTTTCTCTTGATATTGATAGAATGGAGTATTATTCGAAAATTTTATCTTTGGGAGAATATACTGGTATAGATTTACCTAATGAAAAAACAGGTATATATCCATCAAGAAAGTGGAAAAAGGCAGCAAGAGGAGATATATGGTATCCTGGTGATACTGTTAATACATCTATCGGACAGGGGTATATGACTGCAACACCATTGCAGATTGGTGTTATGATGAGCGGTGTATTCAATGGTGGTAAAGTATATAAACCAAGAATATTAAAAGGTATTATAGATCAAAATACAGGTGAATATACTGAAAAAGAATCAGAATTAAAACACCAGATATATGTATCAAAAGAAATACAGGATAATATTATGGCAGGTTTAATTGATGCAGTATATAAACAAGGCGGCACTTCAGGCAGAGCAAGAGTAAAAGAAATGAAAATAGGTGGTAAAACAGGAACTGCTCAAGTAGTAAGTGCAAAAATTACTGAAAGATATGAAAAAGATGAAATACCAGAAGAATATAAAGACCACGCATGGTTTACAGGTGTTTTCCCATCAAAAGAGCCTAAATATGTTATTGTAGTTTTAGCAGAAAACAGTGGCGGTGGAGGTGCAAGTGCAGCACCAATAGGTGGTAAAATAATTAAAAAAATGCTTGATATGGGGTATGTTAGCCCAGATAAAAATAAAAGGTAAAATATGTTTGCTAAATTTAAAAAATATTTATTTGAAACAGATTATTTGCTTTTGGCTGCTGTTTTATGTCTTGCAGGCATAGGTATTGTTTCAATATACAGTGCTGGTTATAATCCATATACTGGTGAAACTGATGCTTTTTATAAAAGACAGTTTATGTGGCTTGTGCTTGGTATTATTTCTTTTTTTGTTATGAGTTATATAAATTACAGAAAAGTTGTAAGATTAACACCTGTAATTTATAGTGCAGGAATAATACTTCTTTTAATAGTGTTAATATTAGGGCATATTAAAATGGGAGCACAAAGGTGGATAGGAATAGGGTCTTTTAGAATACAACCATCGGAAATATTTAAAATAATATGGGTTATATCTCTTGCCTGGCTTTTTATGGATTTTGATGGCAAAAGGCTTAGTTTATTTAAGATAGTGCAAAAATCGTGGATGCTGATAATTCCATTTCTTTTAGTTTTTTCTCAACCTGATTTAGGGACTGCATTAACTTATGTTGCAGTATGGGGTATGCTTTTACTTATGCTTGGAGTGCAGCGTAATGTATTTATTATTGCATTAATTGCTGTTGCAATTATCGTGCCTATTGGCTGGCAGCATTTACATGATTATCAGCAGACAAGAGTAAAAGTATTCCTTGGATTAGTGCAGGATAAGCAGGGGGATGGATACCATGCAGAGCAGTCAAAAGTGGCTGTTGGCAGTGGTGGTATTAATGGTAAAGGATTTCTTGGTGGAACTCAGGCACATTTAAGCTTTCTGCCTGAAAGTCATACAGACTTTATATATTCAGTTATTAATGAAGAACATGGTCTTATTGGTGGAACTGTTGTAATTTTACTTTTTTTATTTTTGATATTTAAGATATTTAGTATTGCTGTCAAAACAAAGGAAGCCTCAGGCAAATTGATTGCTATGGCTGTAGGCTGTTATATATTTTTCCAGTTTATTATTAATGCAGGTATGACTGTTGGTATGGTGCCTATTGTTGGTATTCCTATGCCTTTTGTCAGCTATGGTGGGACATCTCTGCTTTCTTTTTTTACAATGGTAGGTATAGTGAATTCTATACATTTAAGAAGATATTCTTTAACAGATTAAAGGGATAGATATGAATATAAAAGAGCTTATTAATGTTTCAAAACCTGCTAGATATATTGGGGGTGAGCTTAACTCTATAATTAAATCTGATAATGACTTATTAAACTTTTGTTTAATATTTCCAGATATTTATGAAATAGGCTCAAGCCATGTAGGTTATAAACTGCTTTATGAAAGAGTAAATAAGTCAGATAAAGTATACTGCCAGCGTTTTTTTGCACCTTGGAAAGATGTTCTTGATTATTTTGGAAAAGATATATTTAGAAGTCTTGAAAAATCAAAACCGCTTGATGAGTTTGATGTTTTAGGATTTTCTATACATTATGAGATGAGCTATACTACAGTTTTAGCTATATTAAAGTATACTGGTATTCCATATAAAACAGCAGATAGAAATGAAAATTATCCAATTATTATTGCTGGTGGTTCCTGCACATATAATCCTGCACCACTGCTGCCATTTATTGATGTTTTTTACATTGGTGAAGGAGATGTTAACCTTAGAAAAGTTTTAGAGTATATAAAAGAATTAAAAGATAAAAATACATCAAAAAAAGATATATTAACTGCATTAAACAAATATTCTTTTTTATATATTCCAAGTATAGAAAAAGATAAGAAAGTAATGCGTGATATATTTTTAGATTTTCATACAAGTGATTTTAATTATGCACCTGTTGTGCCATTAATACCTGCAATACAAGACAGAGTTTCTGTAGAGATTACAAGAGGATGCACTGCTGGGTGCAGATTTTGTCAGGCAGGTATGATATACAGACCTGTAAGGGAAAGAAATACTGATAAAATAGTTACTGATGTTTTAAATCAAATAAAAGAAACAGGTCATCAGGAAGCATCACTGCTTTCACTTTCAACTGGTGATTATTCTCAAATAGAACCTTTAATATTAAACCTAAATAAAAAACTTTCATCATCAAATATTTCTTTATCAACACCATCATTAAGAGCAAGTAGTGTTTCAGAGACTTTATTTAAAGAAATATCAAAAGTTCGTAAATCTGGGTTTACAATAGCCCCAGAGGCTGGAACTCAGAGAATGAGAGATATAATTAATAAAAATTTATCTGAAGATGATATTTTATCTGCTGTAAAACTTGCTGCAGAAAATGGATATACAAGTGTTAAGCTTTATTTTATGATAGGGCTGCCTTATGAAACAGATGAAGATATTATAGGCATAGCAGATACTGCATCAAAAATTAAAAAAGCAGTGCAGGAAGTAAAAAAAGGTTCTTTTGATATTTCAGTATCAGTTTCTCATTTTGTTCCAAAGCCACATACTCCATTTCAAAGATTTGGACAGGTGCCAAAAAGTGAGCTTGAACGCAGAATGTATATGCTTAAAGATGAACTTCGCAGAAGAAAATTTAAATTTAAATTTCATGATACTAGAATGAGCCTTTTAGAAGCATTTTTATCACGAGGTGATGAGAATATTTCAAAAGCATTAGAATATACAGTAGAGCATGGATTTTATCTTGATGCATGGGATGATTTTGTAGATTATAATAAATGGATAGAGTTATGTAATGAAATAGGCATTGATATATCTGAAATGGCAGAAAAAGGATATAATGAAAATGATATTTTACCATGGTCTAATATACTAACTGGTATTAGTGATAAGTTTTATATAAAAGAAATAGAAAAAGCAGAGCAGGGACAGGCAACTATTGATTGTAGAAATGGAAAATGTTCTGCATGTGGTGTATGTGATTTTAAAACATTAGAGCCACAAAAATCAGAAGATATTACAGATATTTTACCTGAAAGAAAAGAAAATAAAATAATCTGTCAGTATGAAATTATATATGAAAAATTTGGAAAAGGTGTATTTTTCTCTGCTCTTGATTTAAATAGAATATTTATTCACAGTCTGCTTGTGAGTGGTGTAGATTTATCATATAGTCAAGGGTTTAATCCTCACCCTAAAATTAATACATGGATTCCTTTACCTGTTGGTATGGAAGGTGAAAACGAAGTTATGAGTTTTGAATCTGCTGCTGTAAATATAGATAAGTTTATAGAAATTTTTAATAATAATCTTCCAGAGGGTTTAAAAGCAAAAAGTATAAGGCAGATAAATTCAATGAAAACAGGAACAGAATTTATTTCAACTTATAAATTAGCTGATGAAACCAATAATATATTTAAAGAGATAAAAAAAGAAAACAAACTCTTTTATAGTAAAAAGGATAAAAAAGGCGGTTTGAAAACTGTAAAAATAGAAGATTATTTAATTGAATATAATATTGAAACAGGTATTATAATATTAAAAGCAGGTAATGCAGGCGGGTTTAATTTAATAGAACTTATGCGTCAGTATATGCCGCTTCAAAATATTAATATAACAAGGTTAAAGGTAAAAAAAGATGACTTCTGCAGATAAAGATAAAATATATAATTTTTTGGAATATTTATATAAATTTTATAATAATAAAGAATATATTTATTCTGATCCTATAAGATTTCCTCACGAGATAAAAGGGGATACTGAGTTTATAGCATTTACTTCAGCATCTTTTGCTTATGGTAATATGAAAGCGATACAAGGTTTTTTATATAAATATTTTGAGAATGCAGGAAGCTCTATTAGCAGCTTGAATACTGATATAAATAACAGCCTATATTACAGATTTCAAACAAAAGAAGATGTTGCAGCATATTCAAAACTTATGAAAAAAGTATATGATAAATATGGCAGCATATATGGCCTTTTTAAAGCTGCTGATGCGGTAACTGTTGAAAATATTGATAAAGGTATAATACTTCTTCGTTCACATTTAGATGAAATAACTCAAGGATTAAATTTTTTACTTCCAGTGCCTGGGAAATCTGCATCAAAGCGTTTATATATGTTTTTACGCTGGATGGTTAGAAAAGATGATGTTGATTTTGGATTTTGGAATGAGTTTAACAAAAAAAGCCTTTATATGCCGTCAGATACTCATATACTCCGTTTAGCATGTAATTTAGGTATAATAGAAAAAAATGAAAAAGGGAAAAAAGCAGTTATAAAGGTAACTGATTTTTTTAGAGATTTAAACCCTGAAGATCCTGCAAAATATGATTTTTCTTTGACTAGGTTAGGGATTATAAGTGGTTGTCAGTATTCAGAAAATGATATATGCGAAAAATGTTCTCATCAAAAAATTTGTCTTTTCCATTGACTTTTTCAAAAAAAAGGATAAATTTAGTATTAATTAAAAGGAGGCTAATTATGGCACTAGAATTTAATGAAAATAATTTTAAAGAAGAGGTTTTAAATAGTGATAAACCTGTTCTTGTAGACTTTTGGGCAGTTTGGTGTGGACCTTGCAAATTACTTGGACCAACTATTGATGAATTACACAAAGAATTAGAAGGAAAAGTTAAAGTTGGTAAAGTAAATGTAGATGAAAACCAAAATTTAGCTGCACAGTTTGGTGTTATGAGTATTCCAACTGTTATAATTATGAAAGGTGGTAAAGTTGTTGAGCAGTTTATTGGTATGCAGCCAAAAGGCGTATATATTGATGCATTAAATAAACATATGTAATATTTCTATATTAGCTTTATTACAGGATATATTATATAAATTATATAAAAACCTAAGTTTATTATAAACTTAGGTTTTTTTATATTTATAGATATACTTTATAAAAAATACCTTGTTACATTTAAGTAACAAGGTATTTTAATTAATTTTTACTTGATTACAATTTTGCCATCTTTTGCTGTAAGATGAATATTAGTATTTGGTTTAGTTTCACCTTTAATGATACTTTCAGCTACTAAGTTTTCTATCATTCTTTGAACTGCTCGTTTCATAGGTCTTGCACCAAATGTAACATCAAAGCCACTTTGGACAATTAAGTCTATGGCATTGTCATCTACTTCTAACCCAATAGGAAGTTCAGCTAACCGTTTTGCTACTCCATTTATTAAAAGTCTTGCAATTTCTGCAATATTTTCTTTTGTTAATGGGTGGAATACTATAATATCATCAACTCTGTTTAAAAATTCAGGTTTAAAATACATAGAAAGCTCATTAATTGCAATCTGATTTATTTTTTCATATTTTTCTTCCAGAGAGCCAGTTTGTGAAAACTCTTCCATAATATTTTGAGAAGCCACATTTGATGTCATAATAACAACAGTATTTTTAAAATTTACAACTCTTCCTTTAGAATCAGTTAATCTTCCGTCATCCAACAGCTGCAGCAATATATTAAATACATCTGGGTGAGCTTTTTCTATTTCATCAAGCAGTATTACTGAATAAGGGCGTCTGCGGACTTTTTCTGTTAACTGACCGCCTTCTTCATAACCAACATATCCTGGAGGTGCACCAATTAATTTTGCCACAGAGTGTTTCTCCATATATTCACTCATATCTATACGAATTAATGCTTCTTCTGTATCAAATAAAAATTCAGCCAGTGCTTTTGCAAGCTCAGTTTTACCAACACCAGTAGGACCAAGGAATATAAATGAACCCATAGGTCTTTTTGGGTCATTAAGCCCTGCACGGCTTCTTCTAACTGCTTCACTTACTGCTTTAATTGCAACATTCTGCCCTATAACTCTTTTATGCAGATAGCTTTCCATATTTAACAGTTTATCTGCTTCTTCTTCTAAAAGTTTTGTAACAGGCACACTGGTCCATCTAGAAACAACTTCTGCAATGTCTTCTTCATCAACTTCTTCTTTAAGCATAGCTTTTCCATGCTGTATGTCTTTTAATTTTTCAGTAACTTCTTCCTGCTTTTTAGCAAGTTCAACAAGAGTGCCGTATTTTAACTGGCTTGCTTTTTCTAAATCACCACTTCTTTCAGCAAGTTCTGCCTGATGTCTTGTATTTTCAATTTCTTCTTTAATATCTCTTGACTGCTTAATAATATTTTTTTCATTATTCCATTGAGTAGAAAGAGTGCCTATTTTTTCTTTTAAATCACCTAATTCTTTTTCAATATTATCACATCTTGTTTTAGATGCTGCATCAGTTTCTTTTTTCAGAGCCTGCCTTTCTATTTCAAGCTGTCTTGCACGCCTTTCAAGTTCGTCAAGTTCTGCTGGCATACTGTCTATTTCCATTCTTAAGCGGGCAGTTGCTTCATCTATTAAATCTATTGCTTTATCTGGCATAAACCTGTCAGCAATATATTTGTTAGCTAAATGAGCAGCTGCAACTAATGCACTGTCTTTTATTCTAACACCATGGTGAATTTCATATTTTTCTTTTAATCCACGCAGAATAGAAACAGTATCTTCCACAGATGGCTCTTTTACTATAACAGGTTGAAATCTTCTTTCAAGTGCTGCATCTTTTTCAATATATTTTTTATATTCATCAAGAGTTGTAGCACCTATGCAGTGCAGTTCACCCCTTGCAAGAGATGGTTTTAAAATATTTGCAGCGTCCATTGCACCATCAGTTGCTCCAGCACCTACAAGAGTATGAATTTCATCAATAAATAGTATAATTTCACCATTTGATTCCTTTATTTCTTTTAAAATGGCTTTAAGTCTGTCTTCAAATTCACCTCTGTATTTTGTGCCAGCAATTAATCCGCCCATATCTAATACAGCAATAACTTTATTTTTAAGGCTTTCTGGAATATCACCATTAATAATTCTTTGTGCCAGTCCTTCAGCAATAGCTGTTTTGCCAACACCAGGTTCACCAATTAACACTGGGTTGTTTTTAGTTCTTCTTGATAACACATGTATTACTCGTCTTATTTCCTCATCTCTGCCTATAACAGGGTCAAGTTTTCCATTTCTTGCAGCTTCAGTTAAGTTAATAGTGTATTTTTCAAGAGTATTCATTTTATCTTCTGGGTTTTGGTCAACTATTTTGCTGCTGCCTCTTATTTCTTTAATTGCTTTATTAATATTTTTTTCGTCAATACTATTACTTGCAAATATTTTTCTTAAAGAATATCCTGCATGCTCAACAGCACCTAAAAGTAAATGTTCTGTTGAAACATATTCATCACCCATTTTTTTAGCCATATCAAAAGCATAATCTATAGCTTTTTGAGCATCTGGGGATAATGTTGGCTGCATAGAGCCTGATACTTTTGGCAGAGAATCAAGTATTGATTTAATTTCTGCTGCAGTCATATCAAGATTTACCCCAAGTTTTTGTAGAAGAGGGCGAATAAGACCATCCTTTTGGGTAAGTATTGAATAAGTTAAATGTTCCACCTGAAGCATTTGGTGAGACAAACTTTCTGCTAATTTTACAGTGTCCTGTAAAGCTTCCTGTGCTTTGATTGTCATTTTGTTGTAGTTAATCATAATTACATATATCCTCTACTTTTCTCTTTCTATTTTTATGGTCTGGATATTATTTGTATTTTTATCCATAATAGACATATCCTCACCATATTTTGATTGAATATTTGTTCCAATCTGCAGTATTTTTTTATTTAATAAAGTGATTTGTTCCTGCATATTCAATATTATTTCAACACCAGCAAGATTTACTCCCTGCTTCTGTGTTAAAGTTTTTATAAGCTGTAATTTTTCTATATCATTTTCTGAATAAAGCCTGTTTTTACCATCAACACGACACGGAACTACAAGACCTAAACGCTCATACTGTCTTAATGTCTGCGGGTGAAGATTTAATATTTCAGAAGCTATGCTTATCATATATTTAGGTGAATTATTATCCATAATATACCTTATATAGTTCCTTTTGCTAAAATATCACTTCTATCAAGTTTTGGGCTTAAACTTTGTGCTTTTATAAGCAAATCTTTTACATTATCACTTAATTTTTCTGGAGCTTTAATATTAATAACTACATATAAATCTCCATTAATATTTTTTCTAAGAACAGGCATACCTTTGCCTTTTAATCTTAATTTCTGCCCGCTTTTTACACCTGCAGGAACATTTAAATTAACTGCACCATAAGGGGTAGGGACAGTTAATTTTATACCAAGGGCAGCTTCAAAAATATCTATATCCATATTAATAGTTAAATCACTGCCATTTCTTTCATATACTGGGTTATCAATAATGGTAGTTTTAATATATAAATCTCCTTCTGGTGCACCATTTTCACCAGCATTTCCTTTGCCTGATACTCTTATTTTAGAATCATTATCAATACCAGCTGGTATTTTTATTTTGATATGTTCATTAATATGCACATATCCTTTTGACCTGCATTTTATACATGGTTCAATTATTTTTTCACCAGTTCCAGAGCATATTCTGCAAGGGGATGCAAAAAAAGAGCCATCACTAGCCATTCCTGTTCCATGACATACAGAACATGCTGTTTTTTTACCTCCTGTGCCATTGCATGATGGACATTGTGCATCTCTATTAATGTTTAATTCGTAAGTTGTTCCTTTAACAGCATCAGTAAATGGAACTTTTATAGAGTAAACAATATCTGAGCCTTTTGCAGCTTTAGCCTTGCTTCTACTTCTTGAAGATTTTGGTGAAAAACCACCAAAGAAATCACTAAATAAATCTTCAAAGGAAGTGCCGCCAAAATTGAAATTTCTCATGTCTTCATAATTCATATTTTGGAAATTATATCCATGACCGCTGCTTGTAAAAGCTTCATGACCTATAGAATCATATTCTTTTCTTTTTTCAGGGTCTGAAAGAACAGCATAAGCTTCTGAAAGTTCCTTAAATTTGTTTTCAGCTTCTTTATCCCCAGGGTTTACATCTGGATGATATTTTCTAGCAAGTTTTCTATAACTTTTTTTGATTTCATCAGCAGTAGCTGTTTTACTTACTTCTAGTATATCATAATAATTTTTAGCCATTTTTACCTCAATATATTATTCAGATTTTATTTTTATAGTTTTGCTGTTTTGTTTATTTGTTTTCTGGAGTATTATTTTTAATACACCATCTTTAAGTGACGCTTTTACAGCAGAAGTATTAATGTTTGCTGGTATTGCAAAACTTCTGCAGAATTTTCCACTTACACTTTCTATTTTATAAAAGTAGTCATCACTTGAATATTCTTCTTCCAGTGATTTTTTTACACCGCTTATAGAAAGTATACCTTCACTTATATTTACTTCCATATCTTCTTCATTAACACCAGCAAGCTCTGCAGATAAAATAATAATATTATCATTTTCAATAATATCAACAACAGGGCTCCAGTTATTTGACTGTTCTTTAAAAGATTTAGAAATCAGTTTATCTATATGTTTTTCCATATAAAATAAATCTTTCAAAGGGTCCCATTTCATTATACTCATACAGCACCTTTTATTTTAGTATGAATATAATATGTGATTTGAGTCTATATATGTCAAGTAATTTTATAAAAAAAATAATTTTTATTTTTTTAAAACTAATGCTATAATAAATTTTTATATAGATTATGTATGGTGATATGAAGTCGTATAAATTATTGGCAGTTACAATTTTTTTATCATTATTACTGCATATATTGATAATATATTTTGTAAAATTTACTAATGAAAGACAAAATGCAGAAAATCATCCAAAAGGTGAGCCTGTTGAAATAGAGGTAATACCAAAAGAAGAAACTGGTAATCATCCTTATTCTACAGAGCCTGAAACAGATGATATAGAAACTACTCTTGACCATGATGTAAGTGGTGGTAAAAGTGGTGGCAGCCTTCAAGATGAAAGAGCCTCAGGCAGTGGAGAAGTTTATAAAAAAGATATTTTGCCACCAAAAGCAGAAAATAAACAAGAAAACAGTGCATTAGAGCGGGAAACTGCTTCTGAACATAAACTAAATCTTTATGATAATAAAGATATTATTGACAGGATAGCTAATGCAGAAAAAGAACAGCCAAAAGGTGAAGATAGTGCTTCTTATAATGTGTTTGAAGAAAGATATGCTTCATATTTTGCAAAATTTCGCAGACGAGTATATCAGTTATGGGAATATCCAGCGGATTCTATACGGAAAGGTGAAACTGGTGTTGTAAAATTATCCTTTTCAATTTTAAAAGATGGGTCTATAGTAAATATTAGAATGCTGGAATCAAGCGGTTATTCTAATCTTGACAGAGAAGTTATGCGGGTTATTAAAAATATGGGAAAAATCCCACTTCCAGAATCTTATGAATTAAATCAGCTTAATATTGAAGAAGCATATTTTGTATACTCAATGGGTAGCGGATACGGAAGATTTTTAGAGTAAATGTGTAAAAAATATAAAAAAAATATTTTTTTGTTATAATCAAATAGACTTTTTTTATATAATAATATAAATTAATTTAAATTATTTTTTATAGAATAAAATTTTAAGGTGAATATATGGATGAAAAAAAATGGGATTTAAAATGGATGGCTTGGGAAATTACATCAGCATGTAATTTAAGATGTGTTCACTGTCGTTCTTCATCAGAGAATTTTTCTCCAGTTGGTAAATTTACTTTAGAAAAAGCTAAGAAATTAATAGATGATATATCTTCTTTTGCTTCACCTGTTGTAGTAATTTCTGGTGGAGAACCACTTACAAGACCAGATGTTTTTGATATAGCAAAATATGGCACAGATGCTGGACTTAAAATGGCTATGGCTACAAATGGTGTTCTTGTTACAGATGAAGTATGCGAAAAAATTAAATCATCAGGTATCAGGATTGTATCTATGAGCTTAGATGGTCCAAATGCTGAAGTGCATGATGATTTTAGAGGTGGTATTGCAGGAGCATTTGAATGTGTAGAAAGAGCTGCTGCATTATTTAATAAACATGGTATTAAATTTATTATAAATTCTTCTTTTACAAAAAGAAATCAGTCATATATTATGGAAACTTTTAGGAAAGCAGAATCTCTTGGTGCTCATGCATGGTATATGTTTTTAATTGTTCCTACAGGCAGGGGAGAAGAAATATTTAAAGAGCTTGTTTCAAAAGAAGATTATGAAGAAATATTAGAATGGCACTATAATATGGAAAGACAGGAAGATGAAATATTAGTCCGTCCTACATGTGCACCACAGTATTATAGAATATGGCATGAAAAAAGCAAAGAAGAAAATAAAGATACAGAACGCCGCTCACTTACATTTTCTACAGGTGGCGGAAAAGGCTGCATCGCTGGTCAGACAATTTGTTTTGTTAATTCTGAAGGTAATGTGCTGCCATGCTCATACTTTCCAGAATCAGCAGGTAATGTATTTGAAAAACCATTAAAAGAAATATGGGAAACATCACAGCTTTTTGAAGATTTAAGAGATTTTAGACGCTATGAAGGCAAATGCGGTGTTTGTAAATATTTAAAAGTATGTGGTGGATGTCGTGCTAGAGCATATGCAGTTACAGGTTCATATCTTTCAGAAGAGCCATTTTGTAATTATATACCTGCAAATTATAATGGATAATTTATAATAAACATAAAAGGAGGACAAAAATATGTCTGAGTTAGAAAACAGAATACGAGATAAAAGTCTGCTTTCAAAAATAACTACACCAGAAAAACTTATTCCTTTATTTGAAGAAACTGAAAAAAGGATATTAAATGTAGGTTTTTCAGGGTTTACGCCAGTAGGTTATCCTAAAGTTATGCCCCTTGTTATCGCAGACTATGTAGAAAAAAATAATTTAAAAGGTAAATGGCATTTTAATCTTTTTGTTGGTGCATCAATGGGTGCAGAAATTGAAGACAGATGGGCAGAGTTAGAATTAACTAATATGCGCTGGCCATATCAAACAGCAAAAGTGTTAAATAAAAAAATTAATGATGGTTCTATAAAAATGGGCGATAAACATTTGTCTATGTTTTCGCAGGATTTCTTATATGGCTATTATACAAAAGATTGTGGCGGTGGCTTAGATATTGCAATTATTGAAGCTTCTTCAATAGATGAAAATGGTAATATTATATTAGCAGGGTCAGTTGGTGCTGCACCAGAATTTATTACTATGGCTGATAAAATTATTGTAGAAATTAACACTCATAACCCATCTTTTGAAGGAATGCATGATATTTTTGTAAGCGATATACCGCCTTATAAAAAAATAATCCCTATTACAGATGTAAGACAAAGAATTGGTACACCTTTTGTGCCAACAGATAAAAGTAAAATTGTTGGTATTATTGAATCTACTAAACCAGATAATGGCAGGGCAGTAAGGGGCAGTGATGAAGTTTCTGAAACTATTGCTCAGCATATTATTGATTTCTTTCAATCAGAAGTGAAAGCTGGTCGTATGCCTAAAAATCTTCTTCCACTGCAGTCAGGTGTTGGCTCTATTGCAAATGCTGTTGTGCTTGGTTTAACTAACTCTCCATTTGATAATTTAACAGTATACAGTGAAGTTCTTCAAGATGGATTTTTGCCATTTTTAGATTCTGGTAAATGTAAATTTATTAATGCTACTTCTGTTTCATTATCAAATGAAGGTTTTGAGCACTGGTGGAAAAACTATGATTTGTATCGTGAAAAAGTGCTTCTCAGACCTATGCAGATTTCAAATAATCCAGAAATTATCCGTCGTTTAGGTGTTATTTCTATGAATACACCTGTTGAAGTTGATTTTTATGGTCATGCAAATTCAACTCTTGTTGGTGGCACTAGAATGTTAAATGGTATTGGCGGCTCAGGTGACTTTGCTCGTGCTGCTTATGTTTCTATAATGCACACTCCATCATGCAGACCAAGTAAAACAGATGAATTTGGTATATCAGCAATTGTGCCAAAGGTGCCGCATGTTGACCATACAGAGCATGATTTAGATGTAATTGTTACAGAACAGGGGCTTGCAGACTTGCGTGGACTTTGTCCAAAAGAAAGAGCAAAAGTTATGATAGAAAAATGTGCTCATCCTGCTTATAAAGATTATTTAAATGATTATCTTGAAAGAGCAATTAAAGCAACTGGCAATCATCATGAGCCTCAGCTTTTAAAAGAATGTTATGATATGCATATAAGCCTTGCAGAAAGCGGCACAATGCGTTTTTGGGAAAAGAAATAATATGATATGATTATTTTATTTTCACCAAGCGAAAGTAAAACTCAACTTGATGGATACAGCAGTATATGTAAAGAAAGCTTTATTTTTCAAGACCAATATGCAAAAAGAATAGAAGCTGTTAAAATATATAATGAATATATTAACAGTAACAGTATTGATTCTCTTTTAGATATTTTTGGTATAAAAGATATTGAAAAAATACAAGAATATCAGAAAAATATTTTTGAAGCAGCAACATGTCCTGCCATTAAAAGATACAGCGGGGTAAGTTATTCTTACCTCGCTTATGATACTTTAAATCAAAATGCAAAATATTATATTTTGAATAATGTTATAATTTTTTCAAATCTTTTTGGACCAGTTTCTGCTGGAGATAAAATCCCCTATTATAAATTAAAGCAGGGTGCAAAAATAGGTAGCTTTACTTTTGAACAATTTTATAGAGATAATTTTTCAAGTGCTTTAGATAAATATATAGATAATCAAGAAATAGTTGATTTAAGAGCTGGATTTTATGAAAAGTTTTACAAGATAAAGAAAAAATATACTACATTTAAGTTTATTAAGCAAGGCAAGGTAGTAAGTCATTTTGCAAAAGCATACAGGGGTATTATTTTAAAACTAATGGCAGAAAATAATATACTTGAAAGTAAAGATATTATATCACATTTTCCAGAAAGCCTTGAAGTTATAGATACTACTATAAAAGGTTTTAAAGAAGAATTTATTTTAAATATATTAGACTAAGTTTTAAAAAATAACCCTAATTCGTCAAGCCTTGAATTACATCTTAAAAACTGCCTTTCAAATGATGTTTCCATAAGTTCTTTTGGAAAAATACTTTCTTTTAACTGAGTATTAAAGAAAAGTTTTGTATCATGATAGTAGCAGTGGTCTATAAATATAGTAAACCTTAATGCATCATTTAATTTTGTAAATGGTTTAAAATTACTAATAAAAATTGCATCAAAAGTTTTAGGAATTACAAAAAACTTAAAGGGGTGGTTATCCTGCAGTTTTATTATTAATTCATCAATGTCAACTAATACTTTGTCTCTTTTAGGCTCATAGTTTTCTAATACTTCATTAAATGATTTGTTGGAAAATACTGCCTGCCATGCTGCAAGATTAATACGGAAACTTTTGCCTTCAACAGTAATTGTATCAAAAGTATCTGAAATAATACCTAATTCCCTTGCAAACTGAGTTGTATCAAATTTACCGCCGCCAAGCTCTTTTGGAAGTCTGTTTGATGTGGTAATAATAGTTGTATTATTATTAATACTGTCTATAAACCTTGCTGCCATACGGGTAGTTGCCGGGTCATCTAAATCAAACTCATCTATTAACAATAAATCAACAGGCTTAAAAAAATCTATTGTTTTTTCAAGACCTGAAAAATTCATAAAATAAGTTAATTCTAAAAAACTCATAAATGCTTTGCTGCCTTTAAAATTATGAAAGCATGCAGAAAGCAGGTGAGTTTTACCTATACCATAAGTGCCATCAATATATATATTTTTTGCTATTTTATTTTCTTTTTGTTTTTTAGAAAAAAAGGAGCGTTTTTTAATTTTTTCTTTATTTGAAATACTGCATAATAATTCTTTTAATGCAGCTTGCGAAGGATATGCAGCATCATCAAGATAATTATCAAATGTGCAGTCTTTAAATTTAGGATGAGGGCGAAGTTCACTGAAACACTCATCAATTGAAACACTAAAATTAATTGTGTTGATATCTTTATAGTTATAGTTTATCATAATCAAATATATTATATATTTTTAAAAAATAATCAAGGAGTTTATTATGCTGAAACAAATATCTGATGTTGTTTTAAAGGCTGGCAGTATAGTAAGCAGTGGATTTCACTCTGCTAAAACTATTAAACATAAAGGTGAAGTAGATTTAGTTACAGAATATGATATTAGAACAGAAAATTTTTTAAAAGAAAAACTGCAAAAAATCTTTCCATCTTTTACAATTATTGGAGAAGAAACACATGCAGAAGGAAAATATCCATCTGAAAATGTTATATTTATAGACCCAATTGATGGCACAACAAATTTTGTGCATGGTGTGCCTTTTGTGGCTTTATCTGTTGGAGTAATTACTGATACAGAAACAAAATATGGTGTTGTGTATAATCCTGTGCTTGATGAACTTTATTCTGCAGAAACAGGTAAAGGTTCTTTTTGTAACGGCTTGCCAATAAAAGTATCAGAAACATCATCATTAATTAATTCTTTAATATCAACAGGCTTTCCTTATAAAAAAGATAACCTGCCATATTTAATGAAAGTATTGGAAGAAGTTTTAAAAACTTCAAGAGGTATAAGACGAGCAGGGGCAGCATCTCTTGATTTATGTTATACAGCCCGCGGTATATATGACTTATATTATGAAACAAGGCTGCAGCCTTGGGATATGGCTGGCGGATTGATTATTGTAAGAGAAGCTGGCGGCATTGTTACAAAACTTGATGGCAGATATCATGATATGGACAGCGACAGCTTAATAGCATCTAACGGGCTTCTGCACAGGGAATTTTTAAACCTTTTAAATGAAATAAGATAACATTTATAATTTTAATATTTGTAATATAGGTAAATTTAATGAAACTGTTTTTAATTCTTTTATTATAAATCATCAATAAAATTATAAAATTTTAAAATTTATCTTTATTTTCTGTTTGTTTTATTATATAACTCTTATTTGTTATTTAATATATGAGGTAAAAATGGATAAAGCTATTGTTTTAGCAAGTGGCGGGCTTGACAGCTGTGTTACTATTGCATGTGCTGTAAATGACGGGTATGATGCTGCTCTTTTACATATAAACTATGGACAGAGAACTCAAAAAAGAGAAGATAAAGCTTTTGATGATATAGCAGCTTATTATAATATAAAAAATAAAATGACAGTAGATATTGACTATTTAAAAAGGATAGGCGGTTCATCATTAACAGATATGTCTATGAAAGTAGAAGAAGACACTATCCCAGCATCTATTTTAAGCAGTCTACCTTCTACCTATGTGCCTTTTAGGAATGCTAATATGATTTCTATTGCTGTAAGCTGGGCAGAAGTGATTGGTGCTGAAAAAATATATATTGGTGCTGTTGAAGAAGATTCAAGTGGATACCCAGACTGCAGAGAAATATTTTATAAAAAATTTAATGACCTGTTATCTGTTGCACTTGCACCAGAAAGTAATGTGCAGATAGTAACACCAGTTATACATTTAACTAAAAAAGATATTGTCAAAAAGGGCATAGAGCTTAATGCTCCACTTCATCTTACATGGAGCTGTTATCAAAATGAATATACTGCATGCGGAGTTTGTGAAAGCTGTAAATTAAGGTTAAAAGGTTTTGAGCTTGCAGGCATTAAAGACCCTATACCATACAAATAAATTATAAAGGGAGATAGATATGACTTTAAAAGAACAAATTTTAGAAGACATTAAGCACTACATGAAAGAAAAAGATAATATTGCACTAAATGCTGTCAGAATGTTAAAATCTGATATAAAAAATGCTGAAATTGCTGCAATAAAAGAGCTTGATGATGAATGTATTATAAAAGTAGTTGCATCAAGTATAAAGAAACGCAAAGATTCTGCTGAAATATATATAAAAAACAGCAGACAGGATTTAGCAGATAAAGAGCTTGCAGAAATAAAAGTATTAGAAAAATATTTACCTGCTCAGCTTGATGATGAATCAATTAAAGCAGTTATTAATGAAGTCATCGCTTCTCTTGATGATAATATGAAGAAAAATTTTGGTGCTGTTATGAAAAATGTAATGGCAAAAGTTGGCTCATCTGCTGAAGGTAAAAGAGTAAGCGAGTTAATAAAAGGTATTTTATAGTATGGGTATTGTTGATATTATAATTATAGTATTTATACTTGTCTTTGCATTTAAAGGCACAATTAATGGCTTTATTACAGAAGCCATTAGTATATTAGGTATAATTTTAGCTTTACTTTGTTCCTATATGCTTTATGAGTCGCTTTTTAAAGCAATGCAGGCTGCAGGGTTTGGTCAGCAGGGTGCATCTATTGCTGCATATATTTTAGGTTTTTTAATTGTATATATTATTGTTATAATTTTAGGCAATCTGATACACAGAACATTACATGCAATTCATTTAGGGTGGGTAAATAAAGTATTTGGTTTTTCATTTGGAGTATTAAAAGGGGCTTTTATAGCAAGTGTTATACTTTGGATAATAGTTTCTGTTTTTCCAAATACAGTCAAATTTGTGCAGGATATAAAAAGCTCACAAGCTGCTCAGGCAACAATGAAAGTGCTGCCATACTGTTATGACAGATTAAATGCTGTTTCAAATATAGACAGGTTTAACCCATTTAAATAAATTATAAGGGATGATATGAGATTTGATATAGCAGCATTAGAGTTTGAATCTTTTAAAGAATTTTTACTTGATAATTTTGTTTCATCATTTTCAAAATCATCCTTTAAAGTTATTAATATACTCCATGATATTGAAAGTATATATAAAAGACAAAATGAAATAAGGCAGGCTGCAGAATATAGAGAAAGCTCATCATTTATTGAAGATGATAATGATTTTTTCAGCCTGTTTTATTCTCTTACAGATAAAACAAAATCTTTTGACCCAATGGATTTTGTAATCATAAAAAATTTTCTTGTAAAAATTTTACTTATTAAAGAAGCACTAGATGAGAAAAAATATACTCATTTGATGATATATAGTGAAAGTTTTTCATCATATCAGTATTTAATAGATTTAATAAGCCAGTCTATAAATGATAAAGGTGCAGTAAAAGATGATGCTACATCAAAATTACAAGAAATAAGGTATTCTTTAAATCAGTTTAAAAATAATATTCGTAAACTTCTTTCTAATATTTTTAATTCTGCAAATGCTGATAAGTTTATACAGGATAAAGTAATTGTTTTGAGAAACGGCAGATATACTATACCTTGTAAAACGAATTTCAGCCAGTATATTCAAGGTATTATTCAAGATAAATCTTCAAGCGGTCAGACATTATATATAGAACCTGCATCATGTGTTTCTGAAAATAATGCTATGCAGGAATTAATTATTGAAGAATCTGAAGAAATAGCAAAGATTATTTATACATTGATTACTTCTGTAAAATCTTCATTAGTAGATTTAAATAAAACAGTAAAATATTATTCTTATTTAATAATGATATTAGAAATAGGTCTTTTCTATTCTAATAAACAGCATACCTTTGGAGAGCTTGGAAACAGTATGGTTTTTTCCCAGATTCATCACCCGCTTTTATATTTAAGAAAAGGTGATAGTTCAATACCTATTGATTTTACAATAGATAGTCAAGGTAATCATGTCATAATTACTGGTCCAAATACTGGTGGTAAAACAGCAGCATTAAAATCTATAGGTTTAAATCATTTAATATCTTATTGCGGACTTCCTGTTTTTGGTAAATATTTTAAATTTATGGATTTTAAAAGTATTTTAGCAGATATTGGAGATAATCAATCTATTATTATGGACTTAAGTACTTTTTCATCTCACATGGTAAATATTAATAATATAGTTGAAAAGGCAGATAATAAAACATTAGTGCTTTTTGATGAATTAGGAACAGGAACAGAGCCAAGAGAAGGTGCATCCCTTGCTGTTGCTATATTAAAATATTTAAGAAAAAAAGGTGCAACCGTTATTCTTACAACTCACTTTACAGAAGTAAAAAATTATGCACTTAACAGTGATAATTCATATTTTTATTCTGTTGATTTTGATTATGATAATCTTAGTCCAAGATATAAATTAATAAAAGATGTTATGGGTAAATCTGACCCAATAATGATTGCAGAAAGACTTGGATTTAATAGAGAAATTATAAAAGATGCTGAAGAAGAGTTAATGCTGTATAAATCTTCTATTGAAGTGCAGGTAGAAGAATTAAATAGAATGAGAGCAGAAGCAGAGCATATTAAAAAAATCCTAACAGCAAAAGAAAAAGAACTGCAGGAAAAGGAAGATATATTTAATGCTGCAAATCAGGAACTGCAGAAAAAACTTAATTCTAAAGAAATAGAGTTATTAGAAGAAGCATACTCTCTTTTACAGAAAAGTAAACGGCTTGCTAACCAGAAAGAAAAACTTACAAATAATGAAATAGAAAATGTTATAAAAAAAACATCATCTAAAATAGAAGATATTAAATCAAAACAGGTAACTATTGAAGATATAAAAGTTAATGATATTATATTTCTTGATAAATATAACAGTCAGGTAAAAATCTTAGATATTTCAGGCAATAATGTAACAGTAGATTTAAATGGCATGAAAATGAAAATGAAAAAAAATGATATTGTTGGCCATAAAGTAGAGCAGGTAAAACCTAAAACTGTTAAAATAAATAACAATACAAGCAAAAGCAGCTCTAAAAGAGAAATTGTGCTTGTAGGCAGGCGAGTTGAAGAAGCTCTTGATTTGCTTGAAAAGTTTATAGATGATTTACTGCTTACAAGTTATGATAAAGCATATATTGTTCATGGCAGAGGCTCAGGACAGTTAAAAAAAGCAATTCATGAATATTTAAGAATGCATCCAAAAGCGGTAAAATATTATTTAGCAGAAAATAACGAAGGCGGTAATGCTGTAACAATAATTGAGTTATAAGTTTATTTATACCTTACAGGGCATGTAATAGTATCATCAAAAAAAGTAATTTTTCCTGTAGCAATACCATATTTTGCACCAATTACAATAATTTTGCCTGATTCTATATATGGTTTTAATATTGAGCTGCTTTTAATTTTATCTACAGTATGGTAAACATTTAAATCTTCAGCCCGTTCTAATAAATCAAATTTATTATCTGTTTCTTTTTCTGCTCTATCTATTGATGGCTGCACTTCATGAAGAATATCTTTTATATAACCAAGTTCAGCTCCATCATGGTTTTCTATGCAGCTTTTAACTGCACCACAGTTTTCATGCCCCATAACTATAATTATATCAACACTGCTGTGAGTTACAGCATATTCTATACTGCCCATTTCAAGAGGTCCCACCACATGACCTGCTGTGCGGATAATAAAAAAGTCACCCATTTCAGCATTAAATATCCTTTCAGGTGAAATTCTAGCATCAGAGCAGGTAACTATAACAGCCTGTGGATTTTGTCCGTGGATAGCCATTTGACGCACTCTTTCAATATTACTTACAGGGGCAGAATGAAGAATATATGAAGTAAACTGCTCATTTCCTTCCTTTAAAATATCAAGAGTTGTAGTATGGTCTTCTGCATGATAATTCCAAAACTCTATAAATGCCTTTAAAAATTTTTTAAACATATATCTCTCAGTGACTTTATTAACATTATTTTATAATAGAAATAACAAATAATCAAATATTTATTAAGTAGTTTTATTGAATTTTTTTTGTTTAAGCTATTTTTTAGTGATTTTTTTATCAAATGTAAGATTATGAGACATATGTTACAAAAATAAGTACAACAAAATACCTCTTAGTATATAGTATAAAATTAAGCAAAAAACTAAACTAAACTAAGAGGTATCACAATGAATAAAGTGATAATAACAGAAGAAATGCGATTTCGTCAACGGTTATGTGAGTATGCATTAAAAAAAGGAGCAACGAAAGCAGCCCGCAAATATCAAGTGAACCGTATGTTTGTATACAGGCATTTAAAGAAATATGATGGAACAGTTCAGAGTTTATCTTTTAAAAGTCGTAGACCAAGAAACAGTCCCAATAAGCATAGTAAAGAAGAGCTTGATTTAATATTTAACACATATGCCGAGCATGGTTTGTATGGTAATGCGGAGGTATATGTCAGACTTCTAGAAATTGGTTATAATCGTAGTTTTGGCAGTATGTGTATGCAGATAAGGAAGAAAGGCTTAAAGTCATTAAACAAGTCAAAAAAGAGCTATACAAGATATGAACCAATAACAGGTCAGTATATAGGCGACAAGGTTCAGATAGATATAAAATATGTTCCACAGGAATGTATAATGTTTTCCAGCTATGGTAAAAAATATTATCAGATAACAGCGATAGATGAATACAGCAGAATGAGAGTATTAGAAATAGTAGAAGAAAAAAGCACATTTGAAACAGGTAAGTTTTTAGACGAACTGGAAAGTAAATTTGGCTTTCCACTAAAAACAATTCAAGTGGATAATGGCTATGAATTTGTAAATGATAAGGAAGTTACAAACAAGAAAAGCTATTTTGAAGAGACAGCTGAAAAGAAAGGATATACTATTAAACGAATAAGACCTTATTCACCTTGGCAGAATGGAAAGGTGGAAAGAAGTCATAGAGAGGATGGAAAAATTTTATATGCAAATAATAAATTCTATTCCAAAGATGAATTAATTAAGGCTCTTAAACAGCATGAAAATAGATATAATAATACTGCTAAAACATGCTTAAACTTTAAATCTCCATATGAGATTGTTATTGAAAATAAATTATTGCTTGATTTATATTAATTTAAGATTTATTTTTTATTAAAAATGTAACATTTGTCCTGTTAGTTAAGAATTTTTTAGTGATTTTTTTATCAAACTTATTGACTATACAAAATAATTTATATAACATAGCAATTTAAATTAAATATTATATGTTGTATTGAGATTACAGGAGTTATTATGAATAAAGTGGTAAATGTTGGGATAATAGGCTATGGAGTTGTAGGGAAAGGAACTGTTGCCGCTTTAATAGATAATTTTGATACTGTTAAGCGTAAAACAGGTATAGATATTATTGTTAAAGGTATTGCAGATATAAATATTGATAAAATAAAAGATAATTATTTATCTAAAATTGATATTTTAACAAAAGATGCTATGGAGCTTATTAATAATAATGATATACATATAATAGTGGAGCTTGTTGGGGGATATACTTTTGCAAAAGATTTTGTAAAAGCAGCATTAAAAAACAAAAAACATGTTGTTACTGCAAATAAGGCACTGCTTGCAGCTTATGGTAGTGAAATATTTCCACTGGCTTATGAAAATGGTGTAGATATTGGGTTTGAAGCATCTGTTGGTGGCGGTATTCCTATTATTAGAGTTATGAAAGAAGATTTAGCTGTTAATAATATTAATGAAATATATAGTATTATTAATGGCACAGCTAACTATATTTTAACTAGAATGACAGAAGAAGGCAAAGAATTTGGTGAAGTATTAAAAGATGCTCAAAAGCAGGGATATGCAGAAGCGGACCCTACTTTTGATATTGAAGGAATAGATTCTGCTCATAAATTATCTATTCTTTCATCTATTGCTTTTTCTACAGTTGTGCTAATGGATAAAATATTTGTAGAAGGTATATCAAATATCAAGCCTATAGATATAGCCATTGCAAAAGAATTTGGCTGTGTTATAAAACTTTTAGCTATTGCAAAAAGGCATGATAATAATATAGAAGTGAGAGTGCATCCCACAATGATACCAACAACTAATACTTTGGCACAGGTAAATGGTGTATTTAATGCTGTATATATTAAATCAGATAAAACAGGTCCTACACTTCATTATGGAAAAGGGGCAGGCAGTGAAGCAACTGGTGCTGCTGTAGCTGGTGATATTATTAACATTGCAAGAAATACAATTCAAGGCATAAATGTTAGAGTTCCTGTTTTAGGCTATGTGGAAAAAGAAAAAAATATAAATATTATTGATATTAAAGATATTTATTCAGCTTTTTATATGAGATTAATGGTAGAAGATATGCCGGGAGTATTAGCTCAGGTAGGACTTATACTTGCAAATAATGGAATAAGTGTATCTTCTGCTCTGCAAAGAGAAGCTGATGTTGACTGTAAAGGATGTGTTCCTCTTGTATTTATGACTCATGAAGTAATTGGAAGCAGTATAATTAATGCAGTAAAAGAAATAGATGCAAAATCATTTGTTAAAGAAAAAACAGTAATAATCAGAGTGGAAGGAAATTAATGAAATATATAGTATTGCTGTGTGATGGTCTTGCTGACAGACCTATTAAAGAATTAAATAATAAAACTATTATAGAATATGCAAATATTCCAAATATACATAAAACTGCAGAGCATGGTATCTGTGGCTATATTCAGACAACACCTGATGGTATGGCACCGGGAAGTGATATATGCAATTTAAGCATATTTGGTTATAATCCTAAAAACTATTATACTGGAAGAAGTCCACTTGAAGCATGCAGTATGGGTATAGAACTTGGTGAAAATGATATGGCTTTTCGCTGCAATACAGTAACTATTATTAATGATATTATGGAAAGTTTTACAGCCTATCATATAGAAGAGAAATATGTGGAAAATATTATAAATGCTTTAAATCAGGAATTTAAAGATGAAGGTATAGAGTTTTATAAAGGTGTAGGATACAGAAATTTAATGGTAATCCGTAATGCAGGCGATATGAAACTATCTACTACTCCACCACATGATATAAGCGATAAAAATAGTATTGATTATGCTCCAACAGGAAATGGTGCTGAAAAATTAATTGAAATAATGAAAAGAGCGAAAGATAAGGTATTTAATGGAAGTATAGATACAGGCAAAGCAACTAATATATGGCTTTGGGGGCAGGGTGTGAAACCAGCTCTTCCTGCTTTTATAGATGAATATAAAGTAAAAGGTTCAGTTATCTCAGCAGTAGATTTAATAAGAGGTATTGGAGTATGTGCTGGGATGGATATTATTAAAGTGCCTGATATTACTGGTTTTACAGATACTAATTTTAAAGGCAAGGCAGAATATGCAGTCAATGCTTTAAAAAAATATGATTATGTTTTTATACATGTGGAAGCACCAGATGAAGCAGGTCATTTAGGAAGCATAAGTGAAAAAGTTAAAGCAATAGAGCTTATTGACAGCCAAATGATACCTGTTATTTTAGATGGCTTAAAAAAATATAGTGAATACAGGCTTTTAATTACACCAGACCATGCAACGCCTATTGAATTAAAAACACATTCATCAGAAAAAATACCAGCTATTATTTTTGGCTCAGATATTAAAGCAGATGAAAATAAAGCATATAGTGAATATATTAAATTACCATCGTTTGATTTAAAAGATGGCTATAAAATAGCAGAATTATTCATAAAAAATTAAGTAAAATATATTGGAGGAATTTGTGAGTCTTGTTGTTATGAAATTTGGCGGCACAAGTGTAGGCAGCATAGAACGCATACGCAATGTGGCAAAAATAGTAGAAAAGAAAAAAGACAAAGGCCATGATGTTATTGTTGCAGTTTCTGCAATGTCTGGTGAAACTGACAGACTTATTGGTCTTTTAAAAGAAATTACACCTGATTACTCATTAAGAGAATATGATCAACTTGTTTCAACAGGTGAAACTGCATGTATTCCACTTGTTACTCAGTCGCTTTTAGTAGATGGATATGATGCTATATCGTTAACTGGTTTACAAATAGGTATGGAAACAGATATTGCTCATTCAAAAGCTCGTATTCTTAATATTAGAGGCGATAGAATAAAGCAGGCAATCAGTGAAGGTAAAATAGTGGTTGTTGCAGGTTTTCAAGGTTATAATGTGGAAACAGGAGATATTACAACTTTAGGCAGAGGCGGTTCAGATACTACTGCTGTTGCAATAGCAGCTGCAGTAAAAGCTGATGTATGTGAAATATATACAGATGTAGATGGTGTATATACTGCTGACCCAAGAATTGTTAAAAATGCTAAAAAATTAGATACTATTTCCCATGAAGAAATGCTTGAACTTGCATCTCTTGGTGCAAAGGTTTTACAGTCAAGAAGTGTTGAACTTGGAATGAATTATAATGTAGATATTATGGTGCTTTCTTCTTTAGAAGATAAACCAGGCACTCTTGTTACATCAAAGGAGGATAAAAATATGGAGCGTATTGTTGTTTCAGGCGTTACTAGTGATAAAAATCAAGCAAAAATAACACTTTTAGGGGTGAAAGATGAGCCAGGAGTAGCTGTTAAAATATTTATAGGTTTAGCAGAAGCAAATATAAATGTGGATATGATTATCCAAAATGTTGCTACAGAAGATGGCAAAACAGATATTTCTTTTACAGTTCCTAAAACTGACCTTATAAAAGCAAAAGCAGCTTGTGAAAAATTAGGAAAAGATGCAGGTGTTCAAGAAATATTATCAGATGAAAATATTTCAAAAGTATCTATTGTAGGTATTGGTATGAAAAGCCATTCCGGTGTTGCTGCAACTATGTTTAAAGTATTGTCAGATAATCAGATTAATATAAAAATGATTTCAACAAGTGAAATAAAAGTTTCCTGCATTATTGAAGAAAAATTTACAGAGCTTGCAGTTCGTGTTCTCCATAGTGCATTTATAACTGAGAAACAAAATGGACAGCTCTAATAAAAAAATATTTTTGTATGATACCACATTAAGGGATGGCACTCAGTCAGAAGATGTAAATTTTACTGTTATTGATAAGCTTAGAATAGCAGAACGCTTAATAGAGTTTGGTATAGACTGTATAGAAGGGGGCTGGCCAGGCTCAAACCCTAGAGATATGGAATTTTTTAATGCTTTAAAGAAAAGTAAAAGTGTTTGTATAGATAAAATATCTGCTTTTGGCTCAACAAGGCGTGCTAAAAAAACATGTGAAAATGATGAAATCATACAGGCACTTCTTGATGCGGATGTTCCTAACATTACTATTTTTGGTAAAACATGGGATTTGCATGTTAGAGAAGCATTAAAAATATCTCTTGATGAGAATATAGAAATTATCTATGATACTGTTCGCTATTTAAAAAGTAAAGTGGATAGAGTTTATTATGATGCGGAGCATTTTTTTGATGGCTATAATGCTAATCCTGAATATGCACTAAAAACACTGCTTGCAGCCCGTGATGCAGGTGCAGACTGTGTTATACTTTGTGAAACAAATGGCGGTGCTATGCCTGATAAAGTTGCAGAAATAGTTTCCATTGTTAAAAATAGACTTAATGATTATCCTTTTGGAATACATGCTCATAACGACTGTGAAATGGCAGTTGCAAATAGTATAATGGCAGTAAAAGGTGGAGCAAGCCATGTGCAAGGCACTATAAATGGTTATGGTGAAAGGTGCGGTAATGCAAACCTGTGCTCTATTATTCCTAATCTGCAGCTTAAATATGGATATGACTGTGTAACAAGTGATAACTTAACTAAATTAAAAAGTTTGTCTGACTTTTTAGATGAAATAGGTAACTTAAAACATAATACTCACAGACCTTATGTTGGCAAATCTGCTTTTGCTCATAAAGGCGGAGTGCATGTTTCTGCAATTTTAAAAAATTCTAAAACTTATGAACATATTGCTCCAGAGCTTGTTGGAAATACTCAAAGAGTGCTTTTATCAGATTTGTCTGGTAAAAGTAACCTGATATACAAAGCAAAAGAGTTTGGTTTAGATATTGAAAGCCAGTCAGATACTATACAAAAAGTGCTGCTGCAGCTTAAAGAACTGGAAAACAGAGGGTTCCAGTATGAGGGAGCAGAAGCATCTTTTGAGCTTTTAATTAGAAGAGCAATGAATACTCTGCCAGAATTTTTTGATATATTAAGCTATAGGGTGATTGATGAAAAAAATAAATCTCTTTCTGTAGCACCTATGGCAGAAGCTACTGTAAGGGTTGCAGTTAATGGCGAAGTAGAGCATACAGCAGCAGGCGGAAATGGTCCTGTAAATGCACTTGATAAGGCTATAAGAAAAGCATTAGTATATTTTTATCCACAGTTAAAAGATATGGTTCTTGTTGACTACAAAGTTCGTATTTTATCAAGCCATAATGGGACACAGGCGACTACCCGAGTTCTTGTAGTAAGTCAGGATTCTTTTTCTACATGGAGCACTGTTGGAGTTGCAGAAAATATTATAGATGCAAGCTATCATGCACTACTTGATTCTATTATTTATAAGCTGTTAAAAGATAAAAAATAATAAGAAATTTTATAATAATCTGCTGTTATCCAGCAGATTATTTTATGGTGTTGCAAAAAAATAGATAATTTCAATAAATTATTTATTCTTGTAATATATATAATTTAGATTTTTGACTTTAATATCAGGCTCAAAATAACTGCTGCACAAAATTTTGGATAAGTCCAGACTAACAATAAGCAAATATAACTAAACAATAGTTTAATATAATATTTATTTTGATAAAATAAATTTAAAAATTATTTTTGGTTTTCAGATAATTCAATAAATTTATCCATTATATCATCAAGTTTACTTATAGAAACAGTTCCCCACATTTCTTCTATTTTATTATTTCCTATACCATGAGTATATTTAACAGTAATATCTGTAATAGATGGCAGAATAATTAAATCAATAAAAACATCTTTAATATTAAACATTAAATCAATAGTTCCATCTTCAGAAGGTGTGCCGCTTACTGTTAAAGCATATTTTTTATAATACCTTAATGCAACTAATGCTGCTACTTCTACATGTTCTGCATTAAAAGGTTCACCTTTACCAAATGACCAGCCTTTTTTCAGTTTAGCAATTTCTCTAATTCTTAATTCAAAGTTTTCCTGCATATAAGTAACCCATCTTAAAATTATTTATTTTTTAAATAATATACTTGCCATTTCTCCAAAAAATAAGTATAACTGAAAAACTATAATTTGTAAATAATTACTTTATTTTAGGTTTTATTATGATTTATGACTTACATACACACTCAACACATTCTGATGGTATGCTTATTCCTGCGGAAGTAGCCCGCACTGCACAAGTGCAGGGGTATCTTGGTATTGCATTGACAGACCATGTAGACAGCTCTAATATTTATCAGGTTTTACAAGCTAACTTAAAATTTAAAGAATGGTTTAACAAATCATCAGATGATTTTAAAGTCATTGTTGGTGTAGAAATCACTCATGTAAATCCAAAAGATATTGCACCACTTACAAAAATAGCAAGGGATAATGGTGCAGATATTGTTGTAGTTCATGGAGAAACGATATCTGAGCCGGTTGCTTCAGGCACTAATAGGGCAGCAATTGAAGCTTATGTTGATATATTAGCACATCCTGGTCTTATAAGCTATGAAGATGCCTGCTGTGCTGCAGAAAATAATGTATATCTTGAGATAACTACAAGAAAAAGCCATTCATATACAAATGCTCATGTAGCAAATATGGCAGGAAAAGCAGGTGCTAATCTTGTTATAGATAATGATGCTCACAGCCCGTCTGATTTTGTTGGAAGTGAAAAAGCCTTTAAAATAATGCTTGGTGCAGGCATTAGCGATAATGAAATAAAAAACATAATTAATAATAATAAAATAATATTTGAGAAAGCTGTTGGAGGCAAGAATGGCTAAAAAAGATAAAATTAATATTGATAATACAGGTGTAGATAAGCTTGAAGCATTTATGCAGAATAATATTAAAATGATTGTTATTTTAATAAGTGCATTAGTAGTATTATTTATTGCTGTGTATTTAGGTTATACTGCTTATGGTATATCTAAAAATAAAAAAATTGATTCTCTTAGTGCTGCTGAGATGATTATGATTGATAATTCTTCTGTGGATGCTTTTGCTGCATTATCTTCAACTGTTCCATCATTAAAGGACTATATTGCTGTTCGCAGTGCAGGAATGTATCATATGTATGACAATAGTGAAAAAGCTGTAAGCGAGCTTAAAAAAGCAGGAGGTAGATTTTCTGAATTGAGTGCTGGTATGCTTTATGATTTAGGTCAGAATGTTGTTCCTGCAAATTATTTACAGGGAGAAATGAGAGAATTATGGTATTATAGAAATGTATTATCATCTAACGATAATAATATAGATACAAATATTAATAATTTTAAAATGCTATACCCAGAAAGCCAGCTTTTAACATTAGTTGAAAACTGGAATATTAAATAGAAGTTTCATTAATTATGAATATAACTCAAAAAATTAAACAAATATTTATAGCAGGTATACTGGCTCTTTTGCCTATTGTAGTAACAGTGTATCTGCTTTACTTCTTGTATAACATTGTAGTTTCAAAAGCCAGCCCAATTGTTAAAAAGATAGCTTATAAGTATAATTATGATTTTAGTGAGTATATTTTTCAAATAGGCACTTTTATGCTTATAATTTTGATTATCTTTATTATAGGAATATTTACAAGAATGTATCTTGGTAAACTTTTTATTAAGATGCTTGATAATATTATGACACATATTCCTATTGCTCGTTCTATTTATAATGCAACAAAGCAGGTTATAGATTCTTTTGGCAATACTTCAGGCTCATCATTTTCTAAGGTTGTGCTTGTGGAATTTCCAAGACGAGATATGTGGATGATTGCTTTTTTAGTGAGAGATTCACTGCCTTTTATGCAGAAAGTTTCTACAAAAGAAGAAAGTGTTAATATTTTTGTTCCCACAGCTCCTAATCCAACATCTGGTTTTGTTGCAATAGTCCCTAAAAAAGATATAAGGGAAATAGACATTTCTGTGGAAGAAGGTATTAAATTTGTGCTTTCGGTTGGAATAATTAATTTAGATAAAAATTCTGATATAAAAGACTTAGTAAAGGACGATAAATAAAGTGTATATTAATTTAGGTTTAATTGGAAGTCCGCTAAATCATACATTTTCTCCATTTATACATAACTATTTTTTATATAAATCAAGTCTCTGTGGTGGCTATACCTGTTATGATATAAGTATAGAAGAACTTGAAGAAACTATTATGATGTTTCAAAAATTTCATTTTAAAGGTGTAAATGTAACTGTTCCTTATAAACAGGAAGTAATGCAGTTTTGCTCAGAGCTTGATATTACAGCAAAAAGTATTGGTGCTGTAAATACTCTGCATTTTACTGATAATGGAATCATTGGACATAATACTGATATTTTTGGTTTTTATATGATGCTTGAAACTTCAGGTATTAATACTTTAAATAAAAAAGTTTTGTTATTAGGTGCAGGCGGTGCTTCAAGAGCAGTCATACCATATTTATTAATGAATAAACCAGAATATTTTTTAATAGCAAACAGAACTTTAGAAAAGGCTGAAGATTTATCATTACTATATGAAGATGATATAGACATATGCAGACCAGATGATTTGCAGGGATTAGAGTTTGATATTGTTATTAATACAACATCTATGGGAGTAAATGGAGAGCCTTATACTGACTATGGTTTTAAAATTAAAGAAGCAGCAGTAGATATGATATATAGACCGCAAATGACTTCTTTTTTATCTTTATACAGTAAAGATAACATAAAACTTGTAAATGGTCTTGCTATGCTTATTTATCAGGCTGCAGGTTCATTTAATATATGGACAGGGTGTGATATTATTCCAGATATGGAATATTTTTATAAAGCAGTATATAAATAGTTTAGTGGGCTATGCAGGAATTGAACCTGCGACACCCAACTCCGGAGGTTGGTGCTCTATCCACTGAGCTAATAGCCCTAAATTTCGTAATGATATATAAAATCAACTTAAATAGCAAGTTATTTTTAACAAATGTATTGTTAAAATTGTAAGAATAGAACATAAAAAAATTTTTTGTTATTTTTGTATTATTATTCTTGACAAAATCTGTTTAAAAGCTATAAAGTTATTTACATTCTAGGAGAATATATTATGATACCACAAAAAAAAATGGCTTATAATGTTGCAGTTGTTGGTGCTACTGGTGCAGTAGGTAAGACTTTTTTAGATATTTTATCTGAAAGAAAATTTCCTATTGATAATTTAAAACTTTTGGCATCTTCCAAGTCTGCTGGTAAAAAAATGCAGTATAATGGAAAAGAGTATACTGTTGAAGAGTTAACTCATGATTCCTTTAAAAATATTGATATAGCATTATTTTCTGCTGGGGCATCAAGGTCAAAAGAATTTGCTCCATCTGCAGTTAAGGCAGGTGCTGTAGTTGTTGATAATTCTTCTGCATTTAGAATGGATAATGATGTGCCATTAGTTGTGCCTGAAGTAAATCCTGAAGATGCATTAAAAAATAATGGTATAATTGCTAACCCAAATTGCACAACAATTATTATGCTTGTTCCTTTAAAACCACTGCATGATTATGCAAAAATTAAAAGAGTAGTCGTATCATCTTACCAATCAGCTTCTGGAGCAGGGGCTGCAGCTACTATGGAATTAATGGAACAGACAAAAGCATGGTCAACAGGAGAGCCTATTGAAGTAAAGGCTTTTGCTCACCAGCTTCTTTTTAATGTTATTCCACATATTGATGTGTTTACTGAAAATGGTTATACAAAAGAAGAAATGAAAATGTATAATGAAACTCGTAAAATGCTTCATTCTGATGAAATAAAAGTAAGTGCTACATGTGTTCGTGTGCCAGTATTAACTGCTCATTCAGAAAGTGTTTTAATAGAAACTGAGAAAAAACTTACACCAGAAAAAGCTAGAGAATTACTTTCTAATGCCTCAGGTGTTAAACTTTATGATAATCCTGATGAAAAACAGTATCCAATGCCGCTTTTAGCATCAGGGCAGGATTTATGCTATGTTGGAAGAATTAGAGAAGATATAGCCTATGATAATGGTTTATCATTTTTTGTAAGTGGTGACCAGTTAAGAAAAGGTGCAGCTACAAATGCTGTTCAAATTGCAGAATTATTAATAAAATAAATAATTAATTAAATATGGGATGAATGGTATATATTTACTTGACAAGTAGAAGTAATTGTATACAATATCTAAATTTATCCTATATATTTATGGAGGTATTACATGAATAAAAAAGAACTTATTGATTCTATTGCACAAAAAACAGGTGTAAAAAAAGTTGAAGCTGAAAAAGTATTATCTGCTTATGAAGCTACAATTCTTGAAACATTAAAAAAAGGTGAAAGAGTAACTATTGTTGGTTTTGGCACTTTCACTGTAAGCGAAAGAAAAGAAAGAAAAGGTCGTAACCCAAAAACTGGTGCAGAAATGGTTATTCCTGCTAAAAAAATGCCTAAATTTCTTGTTGGCAAATCATTTAAAGAATCATTTTAATTATTTAATGGATATAATAAGCATGATTAAATCGTGCTTATTATATCATTTTACTTTTTATGTCTAAACATTCATCGCATAATCAAATAGTTGCCTTTATTTTTGAAACTGGTTTATTAAACCGATTTAAACGCAGTGGTTTTGATTTTCTAGGAACTGGAAATCAGAACATATCATCCCATTCATATAGAACAGCAATTATTTCATATATTTTAGCAGAAAGACTAAATGCAGACAGCAGCAGGGTAGTTTTGCTGTCACTTTTTCATGATATACCAGAAACAAGAACTGGAGATATAAATTATTTTCAAAAACATTATACAGAAAAAAAAGAAATGAAAGCAGTAGAAGATATTGCTGAAAATATAAAAGAGCTTTCTTTACTTCCTGATTTAATTTTAGAATTTAATAATGGCAGCAGTATTGAAGCAGAAATAGTCCGTGATGCTGATATATTAGAGCTTATTTTTACTCTTAAGGAAGAATTAGATAGTGGCAATAAACAGGCTGAAATTTGGATAAAAAATTCTTTAAAAAGGCTTAAATTAATTGACAGTATAAAAATAGCAGAAACTGCTTTATCTGTAAAATCTTATGACTGGTGGATGGATATATTAGATATACAGAGATAGGTTTATCCAAAAAATTTAGACTAATCAATATAAGTAATTTATCTAGAAAGAAATAACAGTTATAAGTATAGAAAATATCTATTAACAATCTTAGAAAGTGGTATAATTAGTGCCTGTGAATTATCAAGACGCTTTAAAATACATAAATGAATGATATGTAAAATATATAATAAATATAAGCAGTCAGGCAAATCAAGTTTAAATGATATATTTATTCGTAATAAATATTGTAGATAATTTAAAGTAAATTAGGCTATACTGAGCTTTATTTATAAGCAAAGTATCTAAAAACAGATAAGAACTACTGTATTATAGCTAATTTAGATTTTTCACATTTAAAATCAGGCTCATAATAACTGCTATACAAAATTTTGATAAGTCTAAAATGCAAAAGTAATCATCAGATATTCAATTTATAAAAAAGATAAATATATTATAGAATAAAAAAAGAAAATAGAAGAATAGTTTATTAAAATCCTTAATGATAAAAACTAATATTCAAATAGAAAAGAATGTATTATAAACAAACCCATTTCAAATAAAATGGGTTTGTTTTTATATAATTACTGATTATTCACCTATTTTTAATTTTTCCCAGTAACTACTGTATAATAGCAGAGCTTCTTCTACATCAAGCTGAAATTCAGAATTTTTTAAATCTTCGTCAGTAGGAAAGATAGTTCTGCTGTTTTTTGATGTTTCATCAAGATACTGAGCCACTTCTTCTTTTTTTACAGGAGTAGTATATCCTACATAGTTAGAAATTTGAGCAGATATATCTGGACGAATAATAAAATCAATAAATTTATAAGCATTTTCTATATTTTTAGCTTTGCTTGGAATTACAAGGCTGTCTACCCATACAGCAGCACCATCTTTTGGGTAGATATATTTAATATTTTCATTTTCCTGAGCAGCCATAAATGCTTCGCCACTCCACATGATACCAATATATACTTCTTCATTTAAAAATGGAGTTCTAGGAGAATCTGAATTAAAAAGTTTAACAGAAGGCATAAGTTTTACAAGTTTGTTATATGCTGCTTCTAATTCTTCTTTATTTTTTGTATTTCCAGAATAACCAAGGGAATGAAGTGCTGCATGGAAAACTTCTCTTAAATCATTTTGCAGCATAACTTTTCCTTTAAATTCTTCTCTCCATAAATCTTCCCATGAAGATATTGTTGCAGGATCAATATATTTTGCATTTATACCAATAGCAGTAGTCCCCCACATAAAAGGAATACTGAATGCATTATCTGGGTCATAAGTCTGGTTAATAAGCTGTGGGTTAAGTTTGCTGAAATTAGTAAGTTTTGTTTTATCAATAGCTTGTATTAAGCCTTCTTTCTGCATTTTTTGCACATAGTAAGTTGATGGAACTGCAACATCATAATCTGCACCACCAGTTATTTTTATTTTTGCATACATTGCTTCGTTACTGTCATAAGTGGTATAACGAACTTTAATTCCAGTTTCTTTTTCAAACTGTTTGATAACTTCATCAGGAATATATTCTGACCAGTTATAAACATAAATCTCGTTTTCAGATTTTTTTGTGCAGGCAAAAACAGCTAAACATACCAGCATAAGAATAATGATTTTTTTCATTTTTTCCTCTCTTTTAACATTATTTGAGCTATTATGATTATGAGCATTGATGCTCCAAAAATAAGTGTACTTAAAGCATTAACTTCTGGTTTTACACCAGTTCTAACCATTGCATATATTTTTTGCGGCAGTATTTCAAACTGTGGTCCTGATGTAAAAAATGCACATATACTGTCATCCATAGATATAGTAAAGCTTAATATCCATGCAGCTATTACAGCAGGCAGTATTGACGGTAGAATAATATGAAAAAATGTTTGTAGTTCATTTGCACCTAAGTCTTTTGCGGCTTCAATAATATGCATATCAAAATCAGCAAGTCTTGTAAAAAGAACAGCCATAACAAATGGAAGACATAAAGTAATATGTGTAATAAGCAGTGTTTGAAAGCCTAAATTCATACTTAAAAATTTAAACAGTAAAAGCAGTGATATACCCATAATAATCTCAGGGGACATTATAAGTATATATAATAATGACATTATAAAATTTTTGCCAAAAAATTTAAATCTAAATAAAGTAACTGCAGAAAGTGTGCCTATAACTGTAACAAGAGTAGCTGCGGATACACCTACAATTAATGAGTTTACAAGACCGCTTATTAATGCACTTGAATTAAATAATTTTTCATACCATTTTAAAGAAAAACCTTTCCATATAGTGCCGGATGATGCTTCATTAAATGAAAAGATTATTAGAATAATTAATGGCAGATATAAAAATAAATAAACTGAAAATATATACAGCCAATGCCATTTTACATTTTTCATTACAACACCTTTGTCCTAAATGATTTTGAGCTTTTATAGTATGCCCATATCATAATACCCATAATAACAGTTATTAATACACTTGCAGCAGAGCCAAGTGGCCAGTTTTGCAGCACATTTGATGTAAACTGTTCTTGAATAATATTGCTTACCATTATGTTTTTGCCACCGCCTAAAAGGCTTGGTATATAGAATAATCCAAGGGCAGGCAGAAACACTAAAACTGTGCCTGCAATAATTCCTGGTGATGTAAGTGGAAGTATGATATGATAAAAAGTGCGTAGTTTACCTGCACCTAAATCTTGAGCTGCTTCAACATATCTAAAATCAAATTTATCAATTGTAGCATAAAGCGGCAGTATCATAAATGGTAAAAGAGTATATACAAAGCCAAAAATAACAGCACCTTCTGTATAGAGCAGTGAAAGCGGGGTATCTATAATACCGATTTTAATAAGTATAGTATTAATAAGCCCATTTGCTGCCAGCATATACGATATTGCATAAGTTCTGATTAATGCACTTGTCCAGTAAGGGATAACAACAAGGAGTGCCAGCAGACCTTTATACTTTGATTTTGAGCGTGCTAAAATATATGCAAAAGGGTATCCTATAATCAAACATAAAAAAGTAGCAATTGCTGCAATTTTAAAAGAGTTTAAGAATATATTAAAATATGCACCAGAGAAAAAGCGTTTATAGTTTTCCAAAGTGAAAACAGCTTTTACAAAAGACTGACTGTCATATTCTAAAAAGCTGACAATAAACATTATAATATTTGGTATTAATGCAAAAAGCAAAAGCCATAAAACTATTACTGCAATAGTTACAGTGTGAAACAGGTTACGCTCTTTCATCTTTTAATACAACCTCCCAGCCAGAAACCCAGCCAACAGATACCTGTTCATTCATATTGTAGTCAAAATCTTCATATTCTTCGTCAAAAAATTCACTGGCTTTAATTATTGTGCCATTATTTAATTTTATAGTTGTATCAAGAGTGGCACCTTTATATACTTTTGTTTCAATATTACCAACCATTAATCCTTCAGTATCAGGGTATTCGCTGAGTTTTTCTATTCTCATATCTTCAGCTCTAAGAAGAAGTGTAAATTTTTCACCAATATTTAATTCTTTTTTTGTTTTAATGCTGCATATTCTACCTTCAACCTTTGCTTTAACAAGATTATTTTCAAACCCAAGCACTTCTCCATTTAACACATTAACATCACCTATAAAGTTTGCAACAAATATAGAGTTTGGCTCTTCATATAAGTTTTTAGGTGTGCCGCACTGCTCAATGATACCCTGATTCATAACAATTACTCTATCAGACATAGATAATGCTTCTTCTCTATCATGAGTAACTAAAACAAAAGTAATGCCTAATTTACGCTGCAGCTGTTTTAATTCTTTCTGCATATTAAGACGCAGGGAAGCATCTAATGCACTTAAAGGTTCATCAAGCAGCAAAACTAATGGTTGATTAACTAATGCTCTTGCAAGAGCAACACGCTGCTGCTGACCACCTGAAAGCTGATGCGGTTTTCTATCAATAAATTCTTCAAGTTTTACAATGCGCAGAACATCCATAACTTTTTCTGTTATTTCATTTTTAGGAACTTTATGCATTTTAAGCCCAAAAGCAATATTGTCAAAAACTGTCATATGTGGAAAAAGTGCATAGTTTTGAAAAACAGTATGAACTTCTCTATTATTTGCAGGAATATCATTAATGCGTTTTCCCTGCAGTAAAATATCACCGCTGTCAGCCTGTTCAAAGCCTGCAATAAGCCTGAGAGTAGTTGTTTTTCCACATCCAGAAGGACCAAGTATTGTTAAAAATTCACCATTATATATTTTTAAGTCTAAATTATTTAATATAGATTTGCCATCAAAGCTTTTGCAAATACTTTTTAACTCTACAAGTGTTTCCTGCTGTTTCATTTTTCACCTTTTAAATATTTCATATAAAAATCAGGCTTAAGCCAGTTAATATGTTTAAAATCTATAAATTTTGACAAGTATTAATATACTTCATTACTGTTATTGTCAAGCATATTTTTATAAATTATATTATTTTGTGATAAATATAAAAAAATCTAGCTGTATAAGTATATATAATATAATATAAAATATTGATATATAATAAATAATATAAAATAATAATATTGATAAATTTTTAGATAAAAATATATTATTTTATATAAAAAATTTAGAAAATTATAAAAAATGGTATTATATTTTGCTAATTTTTTTTGATTTATTTCATTTTTTATGATTTTCAATATTAAAGTAGATGTTTTTATATGTTGACTTCTTTATTTATATGTATTATTAATAATAATACCCCATACCACAGGGGTAGGGAATACAGGAGTTTATATGAAAGAGAAGTATAATATTACAGGTATGACATGTTCTGCATGTTCTGCTCATGTTACAAAAGCTGTTGCTAAGGTTAATGGAGTTAAAAATGTTAATGTTAATCTGCTTTCAAATAGTATGGTGGTAGAATATGATGATGCAGTATCAAGCAGTGATATTATTTCAGCGGTTACTGAAGCAGGGTATGGTGCAGAAATAGAAAATAATAAGGTGACTTCAAAACAGACTCAAAAACTTCCTTATGACACAGAGCTTGAAAATATGAGAAAAAGGCTTGTTATCTCATTTATATTTTTTATTCCTGTAATGTATTTATCTATGGGCAGTATGGCAGGACTTCCGCAGTTTTCTTTTTTTAAGCATTATGAAGGAAGTTTTAATTATGCTTTTACTCTTTTTTTACTTACAATACCTGTTTTAATAGTTAATAGAAAATATTTTATTAATGGGTTTAAGGCATTGTTTAATAAAGCTCCTAATATGGACAGTCTTGTTGCTCTTGGCTCATCTGCTGCTGTAATATATGGTATATTTGCAATATATAAAATAGTGCATGGATATACTTATCAGGAAACATCAATAGTTATGAAATACAGTCATGACTTATATTTTGAATCAGCTGTTACTATTTTAACTTTAATTACTCTTGGAAAATATCTTGAAACAAAATCAAAAAGAAGAACTCGGGATGCTGTTGAAAAATTAATCAGTTTAACACCAAAAACTGCCATAGTAGAAAAAGATGGTAAAGAAGTGACTGTTGCCTATGACGATATACAGGCTGGAAATATTATAGTAGTAAAACCTGGTGGTATTATAGCCTGTGATGGCATAATAATTTCAGGTGCTGCTTCTATTGATGAATCAGCTATTACTGGTGAAAGTATACCTGTTGAGAAAAAACAGGGAGATAAAGTAATAAGTGCCACTATTAATAAAACTGGTCATATAAGATTTAAAGCATTAAAAGTTGGCAAAGATACTACATTATCCCAAATAATATCTTTAGTAGAAGATGCTGCAAACTCAAAAGCACCTATTTCAAAACTTGCTGATAAAATAAGCGGCATATTTGTGCCAATCGTTATTGTTATAGCTTTAATTTCTGGAATATTCTGGCTTTATATGGGTGAAAGTTATGAATTTGCTTTATCTATTGCAATATCTGTTTTGGTAATATCCTGCCCATGTGCCTTAGGGCTTGCAACTCCTGTTGCTATAATGGTTGGCACAGGTAAAGGTGCAGAACATGGTATATTGATAAAATCTGCAGAAAGTCTTGAAATGGCACATAATATAAAAGCTGTTGCTCTTGATAAAACAGGAACTATCACAGAAGGAAAAATGAAAGTTGTAAACATTCAGTCATTTAAATACAGTCAAAATGATTTATTACAGCTTGCTTATTCTATGGAAGTAAAATCTGAGCATCCTGTTTCAAAAGCTATTGTTGAAAAAGCAGAAGAATTACAATGTAAATTACTAAATGTTGAAAATTTTACTTCTTATTCAGGTCTTGGTATATCCTGCACTATAAATAATATTACTTATTATGCTGGTAATAGAAAATTTATATTAGATAATAATATAGATATTACTAAAATTTCTAATATGCTTTTGCCAGATAAAGCTGTTGCACCTGTTTATATCGCAGACAATAATGAAGTAATAGGTATTATATATGTGGCTGATACTATTAAGGAGTCAAGTATAGAAGCAGTAAAAGGTTTTAGAGAACAGGGTATAGATGTATATATGCTTACAGGGGATAATAAAGAAACTGCAGAGCATATTGCTAATCAGGCAGGAATTAATAATGTATATGCGGAGCTGTTACCACAAGATAAAGAAAATATAATAAAAGAAATTCAAAAGAAAGGCATTAAAACTGCTATGGTAGGAGATGGTATTAATGATGCACCTGCATTAATGCGTTCTGATTTAGGAATAGCAATAGGAGCAGGAACTGATGTAGCATTAGAATCAGCAGATATTATTTTAATAAAAAATAATCTGCTGGATGCTTTAACTGCTGTAAAATTAAGCCATGCAACTATTAAGAATATTAAAACAAACTTGTTTTGGGCTTTTTTTTATAATATTATAGGTATTCCAGTAGCTGCAGGTATTTTTTATAAGTCATTTTGTATTACATTAAACCCAATGATAGCTGCTGCTGCTATGAGTTTCAGCTCAATATTTGTTGTAACTAATGCTTTAAGATTAAAATTTTTTAAAGCAGAAGAATATAGTAAAGGAGATAAAATTATGAAAGTTATTGTTAATGTAAACGGTATGAACTGCAATCATTGTAAAATGGCGGTTGAAAAAGCATTAAATACTGTAGATGGGGTAGTTTCTGCTGAAGTTAATTTAGAAGCAAAAAATGCGTCTGTAACCTTATCAAAAGAAGTTGCAGACAGTGATTTAATGAATGTTGTAAATGAAGCTGGTTTTGAAGCAGTTTCAGTGGAGAAAGTTTAATGAAAGCAGATAAAACAGAAGTTTTACTACTTTTAAAAACAGCAAAAGGTCACATAGAAGGTATTATGCGAATGGTGGAAGATGACAGATATTGTATGGATATATCAAACCAAATATTTGCAGTAGAAGCTCTTATGCGTAAAACTAATAATGTAGTTTTAAAAGCTCATCTATTATCATGTGTTCGTGATACCGCAAAAAATGGTGATGTAGATAAAAAAATAGATGAACTTGTTTCTCTGTTTAATACTCTAATGAAATAAATATACTTTTGGAAAAAGGATATTTTCCTTTTTTCAAAAGTCTCATTAATATATATTTCTATTTGTTTATTTTAATAAAATTTAATTCAGTATTTTATAATCAACAATTAATATAATATTATATTTTAAAAATATCTAGGTTTATTGTTAGTAAAAATTGTTAAGAAGCATAAGTTAGTATTGAAATAAAGCATAACATAAAATAGTATATTTTATAAATATTTTAAATAAGTTATAGAGGCTTTTTATGAAGAAAAATAAAAAATCAAGTATTTTATACAAATCAGTTGGATTTATGCTTTTTTTAGGTGTCATAGTGATGGTTATTATAGTAACAAGTAATTTTCGCTCTGATAAAGAATTTACTCTAAGTAATAATAAAATGGAAATCACTGATAACAACATAGGGTATGAAACTTTTGAGAATATTAAAAAAGGGAATATTAAAGTAGCATGTAATGATGTGAAAAAACTAGGTGCTCTCTTTATTCAGATTAATAATGAAATGACAAGTGATAATATTACTGATACACAAATGCAGGAATATGCAGTATCTACTCCAGCTAAAAAAGCTATAGATGATTTTAGTATGAATTTTATTGCTTTTTTAGAAAATTTTTATGGTCAGAAAAATATTTCTCAGGCAGAAGCAGTGTTGCAGGCTGTTAATATGGAAATATATACAAATATTGTGCAGACATCTCTTATGATAAAAACTGGCAATATTTCAGAAAAAGAGTTCTATGATTACTTAAATATTGAATATTGTGGTGCAACACCGCCTGCATCATATATATCACCAAAAGATGTAGTGTTATATTTTATTAACAACTCTTATGGCAGGTCGGCAGTAGAAGAATTAATGGATAATACAGGCAAATAATTATTTATTTGTATTGACAAATAAATAATTATTTCATAAATTATATCTATGGGGATAACCCAGCAGGAGTATAATTATGGCTTATGTTTCAGGCTTGCCTTCTTTTGAAAAATCGCATATGTTAGGTATGGAGTATTCTATTGCAGCTGCAAATAAATCAAAAGGTATGTCTCATCAGCATGGTATTACAGAGCTTACTAATACAGATGCAGCTACAAAACAAGCCAGCATGGCTGGAGCAAATATAGAAGTATCAAAAGGCATTGGTCATCTTATTAATGTAGTAGGCTAAGTATAGTTTTTTATCATACTTGACTTAATATATAAAATATGTTAGTAATTTTTCCCAAAATATTTTATAGAGAGTGAAGTTTTGTTTGAGAAATTAACATCATTTAAGCTGGATAATCTTTCAGCTTTTTCTGACACATGTTCATCCGTTTTAAAAAGAATTAAATTTATAGACAGTAATTCATTTATTATTCTTGAAAATACATTTAATGTTTTTATATTCTACCATATAAATTTAGATGGTAAAGTAATAAAAAAATGGGAGTTTGAAGCTGATGAAGATATGCTGCTTGACTATATTTATATAGATGGCAGACTTTATCTTGTTTTTATATCAGAGTATGCCCAGTATGAAGAAAGTATTACTTTTTACTGCTCTAATGATAAAGGTTTTGAATGGCTTAGCTCTATGGCAAAAGAATCTTATATGCATGATATGGATTTTCTTCATATTTTTAATAAGAATAATAAAATCAGATTTCTAATTATTCGTCATAACAGGCTTCATTTATATACAATAAATGAAGCAAATAATGACAGCTCTATTATTATTGATGATGAAGAAGTGTATAAAAATCTTTATCATTTAAGTGAGATAGCGGTATTAGAAGGCAGCAAATGGATAATCAGCAATGGTTATGCTGTTAATATAAAAGGTAAATTCTGGGAAATATATAATACAGATTTAGAATTAATATGCAGCTTTGAATTTACTGATGATTTAATAGACTGGCTTGAAATTAGTATATCAGATGATGGGTCTGTTATTGCTGTTGCCACAGACTGCAGTGAAGAAGAAAAGGGAGCATTAGCCATATATAATAAAAAAACAGAGCAGGTATACACTCATTTTCAACGGTATGGTTTTTTCAGCATGAGTATTGCAGCAGGCAGAGTATGGGCAACAATAGCAAGCTCTTTTTCAGATATTGGTGGATTAATGATTTTTGATAAAGAAGCTAATCTGAAATATGCATCATTAAAAGATGAAGAAATTGATGAAAATTTAACATCATATAACCCATTACCAATTATATATAAGGCATTAAGTTTTGAAAGTCTGCCTGATAATAAACTGTTAGTAATAACTGATAAGAATATATTTGTAACTGATATATCATGCAGAAATATTCAGGATTTGCCAGCAGAGCCTTATGAGTGCATAGATTTATTAAAAGATAAATCTAAATTAATTATGATTGCATATAATAATAGGCTTTATGGTGGCAATCCGGACAAAAAATATTCAGTAGAAGTTGTGATATATAAATGGTCAGTTGAACATACACCAGCAAGTATAGTAGATTTAAAATCATATAGAAAAAATAAGTATGATATTTAAAAATTTTAATAAAAATCAGTCATAAGCCGTAAAATATTTCATTTTTTTACAAGATATTTTGATATATACAGAATATGAAAATATGTCCATTATTTTTGTTTGACAATACATTAGAAATCATATATTTTAAATAATACATTTTTAGTATTTTTTTATTGTTTTATTTTTTATGAGGAATAATATGAGTAAAAAAGTTTATCATATGGGGCTTGATATTGGTTCTACTACAATCAAAATTGTAATTACTGATGAATATGATAATATGCTTTATCATCAGTATAGAAGACATTTATCTGATATGCGTAACACATTAACTGTTTTAATAAAAGAAGCTTATAATGAATTTCCAGATGCATTTATTACAATTAATGTAACAGGTTCTGGCGGTATATCTGTCTCACAGTGGCTTGAAGTTGATTTTATACAGGAAGTTATCGCATCTACTGAATGTATTAAAACTAAAATTCCAGAAACCAATGTAGCTATTGAGCTTGGTGGCGAAGATGCAAAGCTTACTTTTTTTGATAATGGTATAGACCAGAGAATGAATGAAACATGTGCAGGTGGAACTGGTGCATTTATTGACCAAATGGCTGTTGTGCTTCAAACTGATGCAGCAGGTCTTAATGAAATGGCAAAAAATTATAAGACTATCTATCCTATTGCTGCAAGATGTGGTGTATTTGCAAAAACAGATGTGCTGCCATTATTAAATGAGGGTGCAGCAAAAGAAGATATTGCAGTTTCTATTTTTCAGGCTGTTGTTGACCAGACTATAGGAGGGCTTGCATGTGGAAGAACAATTTCTGGTAATGTTGCATTTTTAGGCGGTCCATTATTTTTCTTGTCAGAACTTCGCAACAGGTTTATAGAAACATTATCTTTAACGCCTAATGAAGTTATTTTCCCAGAACATCCACAGCTTTTTGTTGCTATGGGTGCAGCACTTGTTTCTAAAAAAAGTAAAGAAGTTTCTTTTAAATCTATTATTAATAAAGTTGAACAGCTGCAAACTACTAAAGTAGAAAGTGAAATAGAGCAGCTGCCGCGTCTTTTTGAATCAGAAAAAGATTATGAAGAGTTTAAAGAGCGTCATTCTAAAGAAGGTATATTAAATAAAAAAGAGTTTTCTCTTGCAGAGGGAGAGCTTTATCTTGGCTTAGATGTTGGTTCTACTACTACAAAAGCAATATTAATAGATAAAGATGATAATTTATTATTTGAATCTTACTCATCAAACCTTGGCAACCCAGTTAAATCTGTTTTACTTGTGCTGGAAAAAATATATGCTGCAATGCCAAAAAATGCTTACATTGCTAATTCATGTATTACAGGATATGGCGAAGGTTTAATTAAAGCTGCTCTTGGTGTAGATGAAGGGGAAGTTGAAACAGTAACTCACTTTACTGCAGCAAGATATTTTGTTCCAAATGTATCTTTTATATTAGATATTGGTGGACAGGATATGAAATGCATGTATGTTCGTAATGGGGCAATTGATAAAATTATATTAAATGAGGCATGTTCTTCAGGCTGTGGCTCGTTTATTGAAAACTTTGCAAAATCAGTGCAGTCTACTGTTCAGGATTTTGCATCAACAGCACTTAAAGCAGAACATCCTGTTGATTTAGGTTCAAGATGCACAGTATTTATGAACTCAAAAGTTAAACAGGCACAAAAAGAAGGGGCTTCTGTAAGTGATATTTCTGCTGGTCTTTCATATTCTGTTGTTCGTAATGCTTTATATAAAGTTATAAAAATGAGCAGTGTGGAAGATTTAGGTGAACATGTTGTTGTGCAAGGTGGGGCTTTTTTTAACGACGCAGTATTAAGAGCATTTGAGCTTTCTGTTGGCAGCAAAGTAACAAGATTTGCCATTTCTGGTCACATGGGTGCTTTTGGTTCAGCATTAATTGCAAAAGAAAGAAGCGAAAATGGCAAACATTCTGCTATTATTAAATCTGATGCAATAGCCAGCTTTAAAATGGAATCAATTAATGTTAGATGTAAACGCTGTTCTAATCACTGCTTATTAACAGTTAATAAGTTTGGTGGCAGTAAAAAACATTATATTACTGGTAATAGATGTGAAAAAGGTGTGCAGGAAGTAGAAGAAGCAAATAAACTTCCTAACCTTTATGCATATAAAAATATGCGTCTTTTTGAATACTACATTCCACTAAATAAGGAAAATGCATCTCGTGGTGTTGTTGGTATTCCAAGAGTATTAAATATTTATGAAAATTATCCATTTTGGTTTACATTATTTACAAATCTTGGTTTTAGAGTAGAAATATCTGATAAATCATCAAAAGAATTATTTAATACTGGTCTTGAAACTATTCCTTCTCAAACTGTATGCTATCCTGCAAAAATAGTGCATGGTCATATAATGAATTTAATCAGCAAAGGTATTAAACGAATATTCTATCCGTGTATTCAAAAAGAAGTTCATGAAGAAGGTGCAGATAATAACTATAATTGTCCTGTTGTTTGCAGCTATCCTGAAGTTATAAGATTAAATGTTGATGCTTTGGTAGATGAAAAAGTTGAATTTATGGGTCCGTTTTTGCCATTAAATGATTATAAATATTTAGAAAATTCTCTTGTGCAGATGTTTCAGCCTTTTAATATTCCAGAACAGGAAGTGCGTATTGCTGCAAGAAAAGCAGATGCAGAAATGAAAAACTTTAAAAATGATATCCGCATGAAAGGTGAAGAAACATTAGAATATATTGAAAAACATGGTATTCAAGGTGTTGTTTTATCTGGCAGACCATATCACATTGACCCTGAAATAAATCATGGTATACCTGAACTTATTACATCTAACGGTCTTGCAGTATTAACTGAAGATTCTATTGCTCATCTTGCAACCGTTGAAAGACCAATGAATGCTGTTGACCAGTGGACATATCATTCAAGATTATATAAAGCTGCAAGTTTTGTATCAGAACATGATAATATTGAATTAATTCAGCTTAATTCTTTTGGCTGCGGTCTTGATGCGGTTACTACTGAGCAGGTTTATGATATTTTAAATAGACATGATAAGCTTTATACAGTTATTAAAATTGATGAAGGCAGTAACTTAGGTGCAGTCCGTATCCGTATACGCTCTCTTATAGCAGCAATTCAGGACAGGAAAAAACGAGGTATAAGCAGAAGTTTTACACCAGCTAAAAAAGGTGCAGAATTTACAAAAGAAATGAAAGATACCCATACTATTATTATTCCACAGCTTTCCCCTATTCATATACATTTAATGAAAGAAGCATTAGCTGCAGAAGGTTATAAAGTAAAAGTATTAGAAACAACAGATAGAAACGATATAGAGTGCGGTTTAAAACATATTAATAATGATGCATGTTTCCCTGCTATTGTTGCAGTTGGTCAGTTATTAAACTATGTAATGTCACCAGAATGCGATACAGAAAGAGTTGCAGTGCTTATTTCACAAACAGCAGGTGGCTGCCGTGCTACAAATTATATAGGCTGGTTGAAAAATGCATTAAACAGAGCTGGTTTAAGTCATATACCAGTGCTTTCTTTTAACCTGCATGGTATGGAAACTCATGAAGGATTTAAAGTTACTATGCCAATGATAAGGCGTATGGTTATGGGTATATTGTATGGTGATTTGCTTATGAGAATGTTATACAGGTGCCGTCCTTATGAAAAAGTAAAAGGTGAAACTGAAGCAGTATATCACAAATGGGCAGATATTTGTGCAAGAAATGTTTATAACTATAACTGGCGTCAGTTTAAAAAAGATGTTTATGATATTGTGGAAGAATTTGATAATATACCAATGAATGAAACACGAAAACCCCGTGTTGGTATTGTTGGTGAAATATTAATCAAATTTCACCCTGATGCAAATAATAAAGCTGTAGAAGTTATAGAAAGAGAGGGTGGAGAGGCAGTTGTGCCTGATTTTATGGACTTTGTTCTCTACAGTGCTTATGATGATATATATAGAAGCAAATATATGGCAGGTTCTAAAATCCGTAAATATGCTGCAAGATATATTATATGGATGATTGAAAGAAAAAGAAATATTATGCGTAAAGCATTAAGGAAAAGTAAACATTTTGATGCTATGCCTGATATTTTTGAACTTGCTCATTTAGCTGAAAAAATAGTTTCGCTTGGTAATCAATCAGGTGAAGGCTGGCTTTTAACTGCTGAAATGGTAGAATTAATAGAAGGTGGTGTTGGCAATATTCTTTGTGTTCAGCCATTTGCATGTCTTCCAAATCATGTTACTGGTAAAGGTGTTATGAAAGCATTAAGGGTTGCCTATGATAATGTCAATATTGCAGCAGTAGATTATGACCCGGGTGCAAGTGAAGTAAACCAGTTAAACCGTATTAAACTTTTAATGAGTGTTGCTCAGAAAAATTTAGCAATTACTAGAAAAGAAATATAATCATTGTTTAAATATGGAGAAATTTTTCTCCATATTTGTATTTATTAAAAATTTTTAAAGCCACAAATGTGGATATAATATATCTATTGTTTTCCTCCTTAATATATTTTATTATCTGCCGATATATCTAATGTATCTTTAATTTTTTTATATATTGTTATATTTGTATTGAAAAAATAATAAAAATTAATTATTATAAAATAGTTATTTATGATTTTTAGGCACATAATTTGTTATCATTTTTTAAATATACTATCCATTTTGGAGCGAATTTAATGATAAAACGGCTATTTTTACCAGTGATTGCTTTTATTCTTTGTTTTTCTGTATTAAGTTATGGTCAATCTCAGATAAGTTTAAGTGGTGTAATTGATGACAACTTTGAGAAAGATTTTCGTAATACACCTTTTCCAAGAGATAAAAATGCTAATATTATTACTGAAAAAGAACTGCTGGATAATCTTCCAAAAGAAACATCAGCAGAAACAGTATATGTTTCAAGATTTGAAGTAACAGGCAACAGAGTTATTGATAAAAAAGATATTCAAATGGTCCTTATTGATTATGTTGAAAGAAATTTAACATTAGCTCAGATAAATGAAGCTGCTGATGAAGTAACAAAATTCTACAGACAGAAAGGATATATAATAAGTTATGCTTATATTCCACCTCAGGTAGTTAGCAACAGCACAATAAATATTGCTGTTGTAGAGGGGGAAATTGGTGAAGTATATGTAGAAGGTTTATCAGATTATAAAAAAGAGTTTATTTTAAAATATTTAAAACCATTACAATCTGGTATTGTTCTTGATGCAAAAACTTTAGAAAGACGCCTTTTATTATTAAACAATTTTATGGATTTAAAAGTTAATGCTACTTTAAGACCGGGTAAAAGAAAAGGCACATCAGATATTATTATTTATGCACAAGATACAAATCCATACAGAGCAAGTTTTAGCGTTGATAACTATGGTAATAAAATAACTAATGAATACCGCCTTAATGGTGCTGCTATGATAGGTAATATTATTACAAGCGGAGACAGGCTTGCATTAAATTTATCTCTTGGTTTAGATAATTTTAACCCATGGCAGCTTTTTTACGGCAGGATAGATTACAGGCTTCCTATTGGCAGTGAAGGGTTTAAGCTTGGCTTTGCATATTCAAGAAGTAACTATATAGGCACAAAAGATTTTGCAAAAGCTCTTGAATTAGAAGGTTATTCTAACGATTATTCTATATATACAGAATATCCAATTATTTTAAGAAATAAAGGCACTTTAAATTTAGGTGCTGGCATATGTGTAAAAGAATCTGCAGATAAAATACTTGGTGAAAAAAATTCTCAGGATATTTTAACTAATGCATCTCTTAGTCTTTATGGTGAAGCTTATCCATGGACTGGTGCTAATATGTATTATTCTCTTGCTTTTTCTCAAGGTTTAAGCGGTCTTTATGGAGTTTCTCATTACAGCAGCAATTCTTCTAACCCTAATGCAAGCGGTTACTATGAAAAACTATATTTAGATTATGAGTATCATCAGTTTATTACTTGGTTTTTTAGAATGAGATTATTCTTTTCAGGTCAGTGGACATCAGGCACCACTTTTTCAGGTGAAAGGTTTTACATAGGTGGAATTTATAGTGTCCGTGGATTTGAAAGTGGTATAGAAGCAGGGGATAATGGATACAGAGTTAGTTTAGAAGCTGAATTTGATTTAGGTATTCCACATATCAAAGCATTAGTATTTTATGACAGAGGTCAGGTATTTAATTATAATGCAGATTATCATGGGTATGGCAGTGCGTCTCTTGATTCTGCAGGTGCAGGGCTTCGTTTTTATCCATGGAAAGGGCTTGCAATCAAAATTGATTATGGTTACCCATTAATGTCATCACAAAATCGTGAAGCAGGCTGGGGCGTTGTATACGGGAGAATAAGCTATGATTTCTAAAATTAAATATTACACAGCTTTTATTTTAGTTTTTTTATTTAATATTCCTGTTTATGCTGCTCCAAATGGTGCAAATGTGGTGTATGGTGATGTAAATATTTCTCAAAGCGGCTCTAATACTGTTATTAATCAAAATACAGATAAAGCAATTATAAACTGGAATTCTTTTGATGTTAATAAAGGTGAAAGTGTTCTTTTTAATCAGAATTCATCATCAAGTATTATTTTGAACAGAGTTACAAGTGGTCTGCCTACTAATATTTTTGGCAATATTTCAGCAAATGGTAATGTATTTATTTTAAATCAGGCTGGAGTATTAGTAGGAAATGGTGCACAAATTAATACTAACAGTTTTTTAGCAGGTGCAGCAAGTATTAATGATAAAGATTTTCTTGCTGGTAAACATAATTTTTATGGTGCTCAAGGTAATGTGATTAATAACGGCAGTATAAAAGTGCAAGATGGCGGATATGCTGTGCTTATGGGTAAAAAAGTAGAAAATAATGGGCTTATTTCTGCAAAATTTGGCAAGATATATTTATCATCAGGTGAAACATTTAGAATGGATATGAGCGGAAATGATTTAATCGGTGTAGCTGTTGAAAAAGGTATAACTGATGCTTATATCTCTAATGCAGGTCATATTCAGTCAGAAGGTGGAACTATTGTTATGACTGCAAAAAATGCTTCTGATGTTATACGCCATGCTGTTAATAATACAGGAATTATTGATGCTTCTTCTATCTCTTATGAAGGTGGTAAAGTAATATTAGGTGCAGAAAATGGTCAGATAGTTAATGCTGGAGAAATAAATGTTTCATCTCAGGCAGATAAAGGTGGTTCTGTTGATATAAATGCAGCAAATATTATTAATAATGGCACTATTGATGCAAACGGCTTAAATGGTGGTATAATTAATATGCTTAGTTCAGATTTACTAAAAATAAATAATTCAAGTATTATACAGGCAAACAGCTTTGGATATGGAAATGGCGGCAGTATAAAACTTATATCCCATAAAAGGGCAGAATCATATAGTGGTGCATTAATTGAAGCAACATCTGTATATGGAAGTGGTGGTTTTATAGAATTAAGCGGTTATGATTCTCTTTATGCTTTTAGTGATTTTAATACAAAATCACTTTATGGTGTATATGGTCAGTTTTTATTAGACCCATCAAATATGTTTATTGGTAACTATTCTAATTTATCTGATGATGAAAATAATCAAGTATCAAGTAATGGCAATACTTATATTGATATTGCATGGCTTAATAATATGCTTAATACATCTAATATGACACTACAGACATTACAAGGTAACGGCAGTGGAGATATTACATTAAATGCTGGTGTAACATTAACTGGAACAAATGGGTTAACTCTTGATGCAGCTAATAATATTAATTTATTAGGTGATATTAATAATCTTGCTTCTCTTACATTAAATGCAGGTGGTGGAATTACAGGCAATAACAGTATTATTGCAGGTGAAATTACTGCAAATGCTTTGAATAAAATATTATTAACAAAATTAGATATTACTGGTAAATCATCATATATATCATCAAATGGTGATGTTAATTTAGTTGGTGATAATATAGGGCTTATTACTAATATTAAAGGTCACAATGTAAGTGTAGAAGTGACAAAAACAGGCAGTGGTATATCAATGGATACATCTGTTACAAGCGATAAAGCTGCTGTAACAGGACAGGAAGTTGTATTAAAAGCAGATGGTGCAGTTAATATTTCTGTAGATACAAAAAAATTATCAGCAGAAAGCATAAACAATAGTTTAGATATTACTAATTTAAATAGAAATGAAACAGTTTTAGATAAATATTTTGGTAATCAAACATCTACTTATACACAGGATACTGGTATTATTAATTTAAGTTATATACCTAAAAATGCAATAGGGCAGGATTTAACAATTAAAAGCACTTATGGCACTGTAAAAGCAGTTGACAGATTAGATGCTCTAAAACAGTATGCAGGGCTTAAAATTGATGTAAATACTATACATTTTATAGAAAATAATAGTAATCTGCTTACACTTGATTCTTCATTTTTAGGTAATAAAAAAGCTGATAAATATATATTTGAAACTAATGGAAATATTAATGTTGATTTAGGCAGTATGTCAAAAGATTTACTACAAAGTGGTGTTGAATTAATATCAAGAAATGGAGCAATAACATCAATTTCAGATATTTCTGCCATGTATTTTTCTGCTAATGCTTTAAATGATATTAATGTTACATCATACTTATTAGGTGGTATTTCTTTAGAAAGTGCATCAGGTAGTATTAATTATACGCACAAAGCTGGTCCAATAAGTATAAAAGCATTAAAAGCATTAAATGGTAATATCAATGTAAATTTAGTTGGAACTTCTGGTGGTTCATCTATTCCGGGAGTTACTTTACCACCAGATTTTAATATAGGTGATTTATATATATTTGGGCTGGAGTCTAAGAACCCTGTTAATATTACTACACAAAATGCAAATGTTATATCTATTGCGGGAAATGGAGCAACAGCATTAACTTTAAATATTACAAATAATAATACTAATCCATATAAATTAGAAATATCTAATAATTATAATATTACATTAAATACAAGCAACACTCAGTTCAGCGAAATAAAACTTTCAAGTAATAATGGCAATCTTTATTTTCCTGTTACAAACAATACTTTAACTGCTGTTGATAAAATATATTTATCTGCAAACCACATCAATGGGGATAGCAAAAATTTAAAATTATTAGCAAAAGATGTATATGTAAACCAAAAATCAGGCAGTAACTCTTTTATTATAGATGCAGAAAGGGCAGATATTAATGGCAGTGAGCTTTATATAACATTTGTAAAAGATACACAGCTTGCTGATATTAATAAAGATGATTATGCTGTTAGTGGCGGCTCTATTAATATCATGTCTGATTATGATGTTATACAGCAGAATAAAGTATATGCTTCTAATGTAAATATTGCTGCTGACAGCTTTACTTTTGACAGCATTGATAGTAGTGTTATTCATGGTAATAATATTTCAATTAATGCAAAGGGAGATATATCAGGTTATGGTAAAATTATAGCTGATAAAGTTTATTTGTCAGGCTCTACAATATCATCTGCATCTAATCTTTTAGTATTAGCTGATTATGGTCACTTTATTTCAACAGCTGTAAATAAACCAGCAAATGATATTTTAATAAATATAAATTCAGATGACTGGTTTGATAATTTAAAATCATATAAATTTGAAACTTATGGTAATGGGCTGTCTTATTTAAATGGTAAACTTGTTGATTATAAAATATATGATATGGTAAAGAATGTTTACACTAGGAATTTACAGCCAATAGAAAATACAAATATTGATAAAGTAACTGGTGATGATTTGATTAAAGGTGGCAGACTGCAGGATACAAGCGAACTTGTAACTATTGAAGATAATAAAACACCAAAAGTTAATAATATTACTAAGAAAAATAAATCTATTGAATTAAAATGAGAGGTATGATATGAGTAAGAGTGATTTACAGGCGAAGCTGGTGCAGGCTGTAATGGACCATGATGTTGATTTAGTAATTCAGGCTATTAGAGATGGTGCTGAAGTAGATAGCAATGTTATATGTCAGGCTGAAAGTGCTTTACAAGATTTAGAAATAGAATATGCTGATGATACAGCTTTGTATGCAGGTAGAACTGCAAAAAATTCAGACAGAGATTATATATACAGAATAGTATCAAGATATGCAAAAGGTCAAAAACTTGATACTATTATTAACAGTATGTTTAACAGAAAAACAAACTCTCTAAAAAGTAAAGGTGTAATAATTACTCCCAAAAATAAAAATGAATTAAGGAAACTTATAACTCTTAAAAGACAATATTTAGGTGATATTGATATTTCACAAATAAAAGACTTGTCAGGCTTGTTTAAGGACATGCATAAGACAAAAACTATGAGATTAGATTATTATGATGATTATGATAATGTTTTTCATTATGACGAAGTATGTAGAACAGATTATGGCGGCATAGACCGCTGGGATACAAGCCATGTAGAATATATGGACGAAATGTTTTATGGCTTTGATTTTAGTGAGATTAGCGATGATAGTCCTCTTTTTAAATGGATAAGCAGTTTAGATGTATCAAATGTAAAAGATATGGGATATATGTTTGCAGATTCAAAAGATTTTAATGTGGATATAAGTGACTGGGATACATCAAATGTTATAAATATGAGTTATATGTTTAAAAATGCGTCAAAGTTTAATCAAGATATAGGCTCATGGAACACTTCAAATGTATTATGTATGGTTGGAATGTTTGACGGAGCAGAAAGCTTTAAACAAAATATAGATAACTGGGATACCAGCAGTATAAATAAGGATTATAGAAAATCCAATGAAAAAATGTATAATTTTCTAGATCCTGAAAAACTATGCAGATATATAAAATTTGAAAACTGTCCTACTGTTCCTGCATGGATAAAAACACCAGAAAGAGAAAACGATAAATATATACCTAAAACTAAAATGGAATTAATGATGCTTGTCAGGGATAAAAATGTATCATTAGCAGATATTGATATTTCCAATATTAATGATTTATCAGTTTTATTTCTTCACTGTAACAGGAATTTTGATGGATTAGAAACATGGGATACAAGTCATGTAGAAAATATGAGCCACATGTTTGCTTTTAGCAGAAACTTTAACCATGATATTAGTATGTGGAATACATCAAAAGTAAAATATATGGATGGCATGTTTCAAGAAACTGCTTTTAACCAAAATATCAATAACTGGGATATATCAAATGTAAAAGATATAAGCATGATGTTTTTTTGTGCTAGAGAATTTAATCAACCCTTAGATAAGTGGGATACTTCAAATGTAGAAAGTATGTATTGTTTATTTTTGTTGGCAGAAAAATTTAATATGGATATTAATTCTTGGAATACATCAAAAGTAAAAAATATGTCAAGAATGTTTCAAAGCATGTCTTTTAATAAGCCACTAAATAATTGGAATACCAGTAAAGTTACTAATATGGAATCAATGTTTTACAACAATAATGCTTTTAACCAAAATATCAGCAGCTGGAATGTATCTAAAGTAACAAACTTTACAGGAATGTTTGGAGAAGCAGCTTCATTCAACCAGCCACTTAATGACTGGGACATATCAAATGCAACATCTTTAAAATCTATGTTTTTTAGAAATAAATCTTTTAATCAACCGTTAAATAATTGGAATACTTCAAAAGTCAAAAATATGCATAGTTTATTTGAGGAAGCAGAAAGTTTTAATCAATATATTGGCGACTGGGATGTATCAAAGGTTACAGAGATGAGTTCTATGTTTAGTGGTGCCAAGCATTTTAATCAAGATTTAAGCAACTGGAAACCAAAAAGTATAAAAAGATTGTCGTGGTTTTTAGAAGATGCAAAATCATTTAGATATAACCTTAACAGCTGGGATATAGAAAAAGGCAGTGTAGACACATACTGTATGCTTAATGGCACAAAAATACCAAAACCAAAATGGTATGAATAAAGTTGACTTGTTCAAACAATTAGATTAATTATAATGAATATATCAAGAGAGTTTAAAATAAACTAGGTCTTACTGAGCCGAAAGGCGAAGTATCTAAAAACTAGATACTTTAAATATTTCATACACTATTGTAAAATATATAATATAGATTTTTCGCCTTTAAAAATCAGGCTCAAAATGACTTATATTGTGAAAACTGCAGGTCTTACTGAGCCGAAAGGCGAAGTATCTAAAAACTAGATAATTTAATATATTATTCTCTGCAATTCTAATAAATAAAAATTATGAACTATTTAAAACTTTATTGTTAAGATATATATATTCTATAAATTGCAGATTATTTAAGACAATATCATACTATTTATTATAGTTATATTGATTTCATCTGACAAATCAAAATTGTAATATTATATATCCAAATTTGTTTTTTGATATATTTATATTAAATGCTGCAAATATAGTTATAATATAAGGGGAGACTGCTGAAAAAGTATTTTCAGGCAGTCTCAGTTACATTTTTATAAAAAATTTACTTGATAGATTAATCTTCCAGTGGAGAAAATTCATCTTTACCTACAAAACACTGTGGGCATACCCAGTCATCTGGTAAATCTTCAAATGCAGTGCCGGGAGCTATTCCATCCTCTGGTATTCCAACAGCAGGGTCATAAATCCATCCGCATACATTGCAAACATATTTTTTCATATATTCCTCCTTATATTTGCTTTTCTTCAGCATTTTTAATACCTAGCTTTTTTAAAAGTCTAGATTTTAATATTTCAATTATCTGCTCATAAGTTTTTGATTTTAAAGGTATTTGACCACCGGCAGATTTCATATGTCCTCCGCCATATCCTATGCCTCTAACAATGGATAATGCTATTGTTCCAACTGCTTTTTTACTTGTTTTATTGCGGATAGAAAAGTAGCATGTTTGGTCAATTCTTCCTACAACAAAAGATGATTTAATTTCACGCATTCTAAGAAGATAGTCTGAAATTTCTGCTATTAAATCGGCATTTCTAACTTCTTCTAAATCACAAAAAATTAAATCGTTATATATAATTGCCTGTCCTACTGCTTTACGGATAGTTTTAAAATAATATCTTGGCAGTTCTGGTGTTTCTATTTTATTAAGTTTAGCAAAAGAAGCATTTGGGAATACATAGCTTATCATATCCATATCTGCCTGAGTATTGCCTCTGCCTGCACCAAAAGTATCTGTTTTTATACCATAATATAAAGCTGTTGCAGTATTAATATCAGGAGTAATTCCTAATTCTTTATAATATTCAGCAATAATAGTTGATGTAGAGCCATAGTTGGTTCTAATATCATTAAATGGAACTGTTGTAGATATTGTGCGAAGGTTATGGTGGTCTATAACTGCATCAGGAAGCCTTTGACCTGTTTCATAAATATTGCCGGCACCAGGCTGAGTATCAACTAATATAAGATAATCATATCTTGCTAAATTTAATTTAGTTATATAGTGCATATCAATTTTACAGAGTTTTACAAACTCTTTGTTTTCTGCTCGTCCAATAACTCCCATATATGCTATTGTTACGCGTTTTTTTAATGTAGCAGTAAGTAAGTTTTTTAATGCAAAAGCTGCAGCAATAGTATCAGGGTCTGGGTTATTGTGAGTCTGAATTAAAACTTTTCTTTTTGATTTTACTGCTTCTAGTAATTTGTTAATCATAAAAAATCCTGTTTTTATTCAACTGAAAAATCTAGTATTAGTTTTCTATCATTAAACTCTATTTTATTAGGTTGTTTTGGAAAATTTAATTCTTGTATTTTTCTGCTTAAATCTTCTGTAGAAAAGTAAGAATCTACTTCAAAAACAACATTTTTATGTGAGTAGGAAACTGTTTTATATGATTTAATAAGTCCTCTTTGAGAAAGAGTATCTATAATATTTTTTGTTAATACCAGATTACTTGCATTAACAAAATTGATATTATATTTTTGCAGTTTTGTAGCTGTTTCTGGAAGCTGTATAATATTATCCCTTACATAAGCAACAGTATCAGTTGCAGCTTCTTTTACAGCATTATTATAACATTTAATAATATTATTATTATCGTTTCCTGTAACTATTTGTATTGTTTTGCTGTTATTTTTTTTATTTACAATAGTTACTGTTGTTTCTACTTCACATATATTATCAGGCTCTTTAAAATCTTCAATATTATTAATAATTCTAAAATCAAACATAATTAAAGAAGCACTGTTTACTTCACGAAATGCTTTGTTTATTTTCTTTTCATCATATATATCATCTATTTTTCCTAAAAATAAAGCCTGTTCTGCTAAAGAAAACTGTTTTGATGAAAGAGTATTAGTAATAGTATTTTGAATTTGTTTTGCAGGAAGTATTGTATCATCTATACCCCTGTATATATATACAGTAGAATCAGCATACTGATTTAATAAAAGTCTTGCATCTTTTAATGCAGCATCATCAAGGTCAATTTTTAATTTAACAGTAACAGTTGTATTGTCTTCAATATTCTGCTCTAAAATAGAATAACTTCTTATAAATTTAAAGAAATCATCATTTACTTCCATATCTGTAATTTTATTTTCTTTATAATACCAGCGTATAGAAGAAATCTTTGCATTATATAATGCACTGTAATAAGCATCTCTAAGCCGTAAATTTTTAATAGTTGCTTTACCAATGACAGTAACATTATATGCATAACTTTCAGAAGTATAAAATATTGCAGTAATTAATATTATGATTGTTATTATTTTTTTCATATTATTCCTGTATAATACACATTTTTTTTCACTATATCATATTTTTTTATTATTTGCAATAAATCTTCTAAATAGGTTCTTCCTGATTTATAGAAAAGACTTGAATATTACTGTCACCTAGACCTCTTAAACTAAATAAAAGGAAGAATTTAATGTCATTTTTATTATATCTTCCATCAATAGAGTTCACTATGGAATTTGTAATTTCAGCATTTAATCCAAGACTCCAGCATTCTGCATTATATAAAACAGATCCACCATAGCTTTTTGGAATTAAGCCATTAAAACTCATATCTGTATTATACCCACTCCAGTTATAATAGCCCTGTAAAACAATACGCCATATATTTATACCTGAAGATATCTGTGCAGTTGTATTATAAGTATTTGATGTTATATTTTTATAAACAGCTCCATTATAAGTATAGGAGCCTGTTACAAAAAAATATTTAAAAAATCTAAGTGTTGTAGTATTTGAAAAATATTGGATTTTTGGTTCGTTTTCTTCAAATTCTCCAGTATGTTTATAATTAAGCTCTGTAGAATTTGTTAAATATCCTAATACACTTGCTTTTAATTTTAATTTAAGTGGGAGCACATTATTTTTTTCTGCCATAAAATCATAGCCTTGTTCAGCTTTAAATTCAACATTCCATCCTTTACCTATTAAAGATGTTATAAATTCATAAGAAATAGAGCTTTGATATGAAGTAACATCATTAAAAAGCAGGTTAGGGTAGTTTGTAATAGTATTAACTGTGGGATGTTTTAATTTTGGAGAATATGAAAGAGTGATATTATTTTGTATAGAGTGCCTGAATATTCCATAATCTTTATATATTTCTTTTACTGTCAATGTTAAATCAGCTCCACCCCAGTATTTTTCTGCAGTGCTGTCATTTAATGTATATATGCCTCCAAAATCTGGGCTGTAATAATCATTAAAGTTAAATGGAAGTGAGCTGTCCTGCCATCTAATGTATCCAATATATGCAGAAGGGGTAATTGTTAAAAATTTTGCATCTATTGGAACATACAGCCTGCCATAAGCACCAAATCTATTCATTGCCCATTCTGTTTCATCTTTTGGTTTATTTAAAGAAGTATAATAATATTGAGTATTTTTTGAAACTAACCTGTCGTATGATAAATCATATTCTAAAAATACATAAGGGATTTCTTTTACAATTTTATTTACTCTTATAGAAGGCATTCTAACAAGCTGATTTTGTGTATAGCCTGTTGTAGTATCTCTATAAAGCATATCTCTTCTATAAAATATTTGAGTATCAATATAATCATTTACATATTTAAGTTTCAATTCACCAAAAAACATATTCTGATAGTTTTTTTTATTAAACATAGAAATAGAGTAGTCATCATAATCTCTTATATAAAGATAGTCAGAAACATAATCTCCATTTAAATTAATGTATAAATTATTAACTGGAATATACTGATTTTTAAATGTAGCACGCCAGCGTGACTGCATATCTGCTTCTGAACCGAAATCTTTAATATGTTCTGCAGCAAAATAAAATTTACTTTCTTCTGAATGAGCATATCTTGCTTCAAACTGCTCCTGCACACCTCTTTCAGAGTAAAGCCCAAGCCCTATAGTAAAATCATAGTTTATATCAGGTGCAATAAAATATTGAAAATTACCAATAGCACCCATTGTTTCATCATAGCCAATATTAGGCATTAAAAACCCTGTTTTCTTGTTAGATGATACAGGATAGAAAAATTTTGGGACATAAATAAAAGGACTGTCATATATATTAACTGTTGCATGATTTAGCTGCATATATCCATCAATATTAAGTTTACCTTCATACATTGAAAGAGACCATTCTGGCACACTGCCAGAGCATGCTGAAATTTTAGCATCTGTTACAGTAAATGTTGTAGGACCTGTTTTATTCATATTTTTGGCACATAAATAGTTAAAAGGGGCTAAAAAGCCTTGAATATCCTCAGCAGTTCCTGTTTCTGCATTAAGATTATATACTATTTTCCCAGCTTCTAATTTTTGCTCAGGACTTTCTATTTTTACATTCCCATCAGCCTGAACTTCTGTCGTTGCAGAGTTATACATAACTTTTTCTGCTGTAATGGTTAATCCTTTTGCTTTTAGCACAACATTACCTACAGCTTCATACATATTTTCACCAACCTGTGTTACCTGGTCAGCTTCAAGTATATAGGAAATATCTGTATTATTAATTTGAGCAAAAGCATTAATGTGATAAAAGAATATGGATATAAAAAAAAGTAGTATTTTATATTTCATTTCTGCTGCCATTTAAATATTCTTTAATATATGCACATAAATAAAATGAGCCTGTTACTAAAATAGTGCCTGTAAAATGATTTTTTGCATATATAATTGCTTCTACTGGTGATTGTATAAATACTATATCATTCTTACTGTATTCTTTTATACTTCTAATGTTATCTGGAAGTGTAGTTACAATCAGGTTATGGGATACCTGTTTTAATATTTCTGCTGTATTTTCTATATTTCTGTCATTAGTAACTGTAAATATAACTGCACTAATATTCTGTTTTTTCCATGTTTCTTTAATCTTTAATATTCCAGACATATTATGAGAGCCGTCTAATATAACATTGCCTAGTTTTTCCATTCTGCATGGTGGCAGTTTTAATTCTGTATTATATATAAACTCATGATTTAAAAGAAGCTTATAAATATATGATGATGTAGTATAATTTTCATTATATGGATATGGATAATCTTTATCACTGATTATCATATCTTTTTCTATAAATTTGATTTTATTTTTAACTGTATTTTTAATATATTCTAATACAAATGGTTTATTATAAGCAAGAATAAGTGTAGAATTATCTCTTAAAATACCAAGTTTTTCATTGATTATACCATAAATATTGTTTCCAAGATATGCAGCATGGTCATGTCCCATAGAAGTTATTACACAAAGTTTATTATTAATAAGATTTGTGTTTGTTGCATCAAATCTGCCGCCTAAGCCTGTTTCTAAAATTGTAAAATCGGGTGATTTTGATGCAAAATGCATTATTGCAGTAAAAAAAACTGCTTCAAAATATGAAAGGTTGTTTTTTATAAGATTATCTTGATATGGAGTAAAGATATTATCCATATCATCATCAGAAATATCTGATAAACTATAAGATATTCTTTCATTGATTTTTAAAATATGGGGAGATGTAAAAAGTGCAGTTTTATATCCTGACAAGTTAAGCATTTGATATAAAAAGAATGAAGTAGACCCTTTACCATTAGTGCCGGCAATATGGATTATACTTCCAAGACTTTTTTCATTAAACCCCGCTTCTGTTAAAGCATTATCAATACGGTTTAATGATAAATCTAAGTTTTTAAATTCAAATTTATCTGCATAATAAGATTCAAACTTATTCAATATTTATAAACCACCTTGATTTAAATTGATTTTATTTATACAGATAAAGTTAATATTTTGCAAGCCTATAAATGAGAAATATTACAAATTCCCTGTTTTTCTAGTATTTTAAAGCATTCTGTTAATATGATTGCTGTATTGACTGCATCAAATAATGCTCTGTGTCTGTCATTTTCTGGAAGTGATATATTAATATTAAAGTAATTAATAAGATTATCAAGTTTATAAGCAGAAAGTCCTGGCACTGCTTTTTTAGCAATTTTTAAAGTATCAATACTGCAAGAAAATGGCAGCTCCAGCAAACAGCAGGCAGCTTCATATTCAATAAACCTCATATCAAAATTAATATTATGACCTACTATAATGCTTTTAGAAGCAAAAGATAAAAAAGATGGCAGCACTTCATGGATAAGTGGTTTATCCTGTACCATTTCATTTGATATCCTATGTATTTTATAAGCATTGTAAGGAATATCAATTTCTGGATTAATTAAAGCAGAGAATGTATCATTATAATCTATCTGATAATCAGGATATATTTTTACTGCTGCTATTTCTACCATTTTTGCATACTTTGGGCTGTATCCAGTTGTTTCTGTGTCTATAACAGTGTATGTTAGTTGATTAAAAGGTGTGTTTCTCATAAGTTATATTAAATAATTCCTTAAATTTTTCAAGAGTTAGTTCTTCTGCTCTTGATGTATTAATAAGACCAGCCTGCGATAACAAGCTGCTTATATCATCAATATCATGCAGATTATTTTTTAAAGTTTTTCTTTTTTGTCTGAAAGCATGACGCAAAAATTTAAAAAACTGCTGCTCTTTTTCACCAGTAAATTCTCTTTCTTTTTTTGGCACAAATTTTAAAACTGTGCTCATTACATTGGCATTAGGCCAAAAATTTGCACCACTTATATCTTTTATTTTTATTGTATCAAAAAAATAACTTGTAAAAACGGAAAGAGAAGAATATGCTTTTGAATTAGGTTTTGCAATAATCCTGTCTGCAACTTCTTTTTGAAACATAAATACCATATTTTTAATATTTTTTCTCATTGCTGCTTTTTCAAATATTTTAACTGATACATTATATGGCAGGTTGCCAATAATAATAACAGGTTTATCTTCATATATTTTATCATAATCAGCAGTTGAAGCATCCTGATTAATAATTGTTAAGTTTTTATAAAAAAAAAGGTATCTATTTAAAAACTCCATAAGCTCAGTATCTATTTCTAAAGCTATTGTTGAAGCTTTTGTTTCTGTAATTAACTGAGTTAAAACACCACATCCCGGTCCTATTTCAATAACATTATCATTTTCAGTAATGTTTGCAGCTTCTATAATTTTATCAAGTATAGCTTTATTTGTTAAAAAATGCTGACCAAATTTTTTCTTTGTAAAACTATCTTCATTTTTAAATGCTTCTAACAGATTTATCATATTCTACCATCATTTTTGCCATATTTACGGCTTTAATTAAACTTGAATAAGAGCATATTCCTTTTCCTGCAATATCAAAAGCTGTTCCGTGGTCAACAGATGTTCTGATAAAGGGCAGGTTAAGTGTAATATTTACAGCTTCTCCAAAGGCATCCATTTTCACAGGTATCATTCCCTGGTCATGATACATTGATATAATAAAGTCCCATTCTTGTGCTTTTGTATATATAGTATCAGCTGGAAATGGGCCATATACATTTATATTATTTTTTCTGCTTTTTTCTATGGCTGGCAAAATAATAGTCTGTTCTTCATAACCTAATGCTCCATTATCACCAGCATGAGGGTTTAAGCCGCATACAGCAATTTTAGGTGATAATCTGCCAAAATACCTGCCTGCATCATAAGCACTTTCTATTGCATTTATAACAGTATTTTCATCTAAATGGGATGCTACATCTTTTAATGGATAATGTGTTGTAGCTAGAATAGTTTTTACATATTTTCCTGCAAGCATCATGGCTTGATTATCTATATTTGAAAGATAAGCTAAATATTCTGTATGACCTGGAAAATTATATCCTGCATCTTTAATAGATTTCTTATTGATAGGGCAGGTGATAACAGCATCAAAATCACCGTTTAATGCACCCTGAACTGCCATATCAATATATGAAATTGCAGCTTTTCCACACTCTGCACTTA